>CAVHWJ010000119.1:0-5194 GCA_963639565.1 uncultured Prevotella sp.
AACACCCTGTCGTGCGGAGCGTCCTTCGCCCTGCTCTTGTAAACGCGGCATTGGGGAGACTTTGGATTTGCAGTTCCTTCTCAGAAAACGCACCATTCAAGTTATGTTCGCCATTGACGAACACAAGTTCGGCGACGGCGAACATAACTTTTCCGACGGCTTCGCGTTTTCTGATTAGCACTTATATACGCTGCCGTTATGCTATGCTTCAAGACCGGGCATGAAATCCGTCTTTCCATACGTTTTTGCGAGGCAAACGTTCCAGCTTCACCTTTTTTTGTTTGGAGCAAAAATATTTCTCCGTAAAAAATCTTTTATCACAGACTATTTCCTTATTTTTGTGGTCATGTTACGGCGAGTCCCGAAATAGAGGGGATGCTGTGGCTACGGCGTATGTGCCGGAAATGGCGATGAAAAACAATATCACATGGTGAATACAACAAAAAACGTATTAAGTCTCGACTCTAAAGGAGCAATGGACTTCTTCTTAAAAACGGAACAGTATCACGGCTTTGAACTGCCGGAGTATTTCGCCTTTGACGAACTGCTGAAGTTTGTCAGGGAGACTATTGCGGACACACCCTACGAAAGATGCCTTGCAAAAGGGATTTCACCAGACGATTTGTCCGACGTGAACCTCGACATACTGTTGAACAAGGACGGACGTTATGCCGTACGCCCCATTATCCTTGCCAATCCGTTCCTTTATTATTTTCTCGTCCGCGAAATCTGCAACGAGCAGCCGTGGGCAACGGTAAAGGATTTGTTTGAGAAATTCAATGCACCCCACATCACATCGTGCGCATTACCCATCATACAAAAAGAGGGAGAAAAATTCCATGCCGCCACTACGATATTCAACTGGTGGAATGCCATGGAACAGCGCAGCATCGAACTTTCACTGGAATACCGCTATATGTTTGTGACCGACATCACGAACTGCTACGGGTCGGTAAATCCCCAAGCCTTCGACTGGGCGTTTACGCTCAAAAACACAAAATATGAGACAAAGCAGGAATGTGCCATTTCTGCGAATATCCAAAAGTATCTCCGTGCCTTTCAGCAAGGGCGCAACATAGGTATACCGCAGGGAAGCGCAATTTTCGACTTTACAGGGGAAATAATCCTCGGCTATTCCGACCTGTTGCTCCACGAAGCGATTCAGAGAAACGGCATCACTGCAAAATACGAAATCATACGTTACCGCGACGACTACCGCATCTTCTGCAACGACAAGCATGAACTTGAAAAGATTTCATACATACTGCAACACGTGTTGGAGAGCCTGAATTTCCACATGAACAGCAAGAAGACAAGGATAAGCGACAACATCGTGACGGACTCCATAAAGCCCGACAAACTCGCTTATATCTACAATACACCCATCTTCAACAAGACAAGCTGCGACTTCAACAGTTTTGAGAAGCATCTGCTATATATCCTTATGTTCGCCCGGCAATACCACGACAGCGGTACAGTCAAAATCCTGCTCTCAGACATTGACGAACGCATCGAGAAATGGTTCAAGACCAAGGACCAAAAGCCGGAGAAAGAAAGCAAATGGGAAGATGTGGATTTGGACACCGGCGACGACACCCCAAAGTCTAATAATCTTCTTGACAGACTCCCGAAATACTATACCGGCAACTTCCTCCCCGGCGGCAGCATACGCGCCATGGCAGCGATATGCACACAAATTGCCCAGGAGAATGTAGGGTGTTGTCATTATGCTTTACGTGTACTCAGCAGGATGGTGGACTCACTGAAAGATGAAAAAGAGAAAAGCGAGATTATCTGTCTCGTTTATTCAAAACTATGCGATCAGCCCAACTCCGACTACAACCAGCTGTGGCTTCAGAACATAACTTACCAGCAAGACAAAAAGAACGGTAAGTCGCCATACAAGATGAGACTGTGCCGCATAGTCGCAGGAGATAAAGACGTTGAGCTTTGGAACAACCAATGGATGAAAGACAAATTCTTGACAGGTTTGCCGACAAACAAAATCATTGATGTTGAGATATTGAAAAAGGTAACACCGGTGATTACATTCAGGGAGACAAGAAAGTATTGGGATAACATCCATTTCTAAATCGTATGTTATGGAACTGACAAATCTGCAAAAAGAAGCGTTAAAAAGCATACTTGATTTTGCAACAGATAAAGACAAATCTATCTTTATCCTCAAGGGTTATGCCGGTACAGGCAAAACAACCTTAATAAAAGAAATTATCCCCAAGCTACAAAATAAGAGCAAGAATGTAGTGCTTATGGCACCCACTGGACGGTCAGCAAAGGTTCTGCGTGAGAAAACCAACCACGCTGCGACCACTATTCATCGTGGTATATACTCTTTTGAGCGTATGCAAGTTGTAAGGCATGATGAAAATGGACAAATGATTGAAACGAATCATACCAAAGACAAAAGAATAAGAAGCAAAGGCTCTGATGACTTGCAGTTTTGGTTTGACATAAGGAAACTTGAAACGAATAATGACCCATCAAATGATGTGTATATAATAGACGAATCATCTATGATTAGTTCCATGCCGTCAAACAATGAAACGCTACACTTTGGCACAGACATACTCATTGACGACCTATTGTCCTATGCACAGCTAAACCTTGGAGGAAAAATAATTTTTGTAGGCGATCCCGCTCAACTTCCACCCGTTGGGGACAATAAATCTGCGGCATTAGATGAAACATTTTTCAAAAATAAAAACTTAGGCGTTTCGAGCTTTGAATTAACAGAAGTTTTAAGACAAAGTGGAGAAAGTACCATTCTGAGAAACGCCATGTTAGTCCGCGATTTGCTAAAATCCCCATGTCGCAATAGTCTTGTTTTCGACAGGAAAGAAGGCGAAATTGAAGACGCATCGCCAGAACAAGTCGTTGATTCTTTTTTTGAAAACGATCCCTGCCCCCATATTGGAACATCAATTATACTCTGCTATTCAAATTCGCTAGTAAAAGAATATAATGATGCTTTACGGCGTAGATATTTCCCCACATCTGAAGGAGTAATGCCCGGCGATGTTCTTTTAGTTGTGAAAAACAACATAAATCTACAGTTAGGAATAGAACTTTTTAATGGCGATTTTCTGCGTGTACTTGAAGTGTCAGAAAAAACAGAGACATTATCCGCTCCTGTTTGGACAGATGTGTCCGGTTCAAAAAAAAGAGTTACAATTTCACTTGATTTCAAAGACGCTGTTCTTCAGTCAGAAGATGGGTGTCAGATAAAATGCAAAATTATCGACTCCTTATTAAATTCAAGGGAACCTAACCTAACCCCACTACAAAGTATAGCCCTGTATATAAATTTCAGGATGCGTCATCCTCAACTGCGCAACAATGAAGAAGCGTTCAAAGAAACGATTATGCAAGACCCGTATTTTAATGCCGTTCAAGTAAAATATGGATATGCCATTACAGGACATAAATCACAGGGCGGAGAATGGGAAACAGCTTACGTAGATTATACAGGGCGTACTGGATTAAATAATGACTCCTTACGGTGGACTTATACCGCAACTACCCGAGCCAAACATAAATTGTATGGTGTCAATATGCCTAATGTCACCCCTGTTTCAAGTTTAAAATTCAACAATATAGCTAAATATGGGAAGCCTGCAAAGGAAGCTTTTTGCTTTGCAGATATTCCTTGCTCCAATCTTTTGCCCGAAACAGCGCCTGCAGCCCAAAAACAAAAATCCGTGTGTGTAAAAGAGGAACTTGACAAAAGAGGTCTTTTACTGAAATCTATACAACCATGTCAGTATGATGACAAATATTCGATTGAAACGCCTTCGGGGACTGTCTTAGTCGATTGTTTTTATAATGCTTCAGGATTATACACCCGATATGTCCCTCAAACAATCTTACCCGAAAACGACGAGATAATGGAAGCTTTCAACCATGAAGACTCCATCCAATATTACGTGGCATACCAGCCATCAAGCGAAGCGTTTAGCCTATTATACAATAAAATGCAGTCAGTCTGTGATGACTTAGGCATAAAAATAACAAATATTGTCGAACACTTATCTCAATATTATATTAGCTATTATCTTAAGACATCCGGGAAATTTTCACAAATACTCTTTTATTTTAAAGGAAACCAATCTATTACCCATGCCTTACCATCAAGCGATATGGGAGCAGAAGATGAGAAATTAGCAAATTTAATTCAAATTCTACAAAAGTAATATGTCTGTAAGAGAGGTAACAAGATTAAGAAAAGACGGCCAATTAAAAGAAGCCTATGACATGGCTCTTCACGAATTAAATGAAGATGCCAATGAATGGACTTGCATGTCTATGTTTTGGGTTCTCCGCGATTTGGCAATCAACACATACATACCCGCCCATGACATGGAAAAGGCACAAGATTGCTTAAATAGAATGGAGCATCTTCTTCCCAAAATGATAGACAACAACGGAGCTGGAGAAAGAGCATATCAAAACCTATATAAATCCGTATTGCCAAACGCAAATGAAGTTAAGGCCGCTTCCGATTTGTCGAAAAACAATCCCAATGAGGCCTACAATAAAATAACCGGATTATTTGGAACGGATGCGAAACAAATTAATGTCCGCTTTCACGAAAATTATGGATGGATTATATACAGATACATAAAAGCCAATTCGGAGAATTTAACATCTGTTCAAACACGTCGTCTGTTAAGAGATTACATGCAGCTTGAGAACGAACGTCCTTCTTTACTGCATTCTATGATACTTAATTATGCATTAAATTTCTCTAAAGCACATTTTGATTTTAATTTCTACAATTTCTTCATGCTTTGGGACGCAAAGAATCTTAGATGTGAAGATTATCAAAAAACGCTTATAGATGACCATAATGTTCCGTCTTTAGTATACAGAATATGTAGGCGCATTTTAGAATCGTGCTCAGACTTTGACGTTTCTGCGTTTGTGGCTAAATTTAACAGGCAAGATATTGTCATTGAAAGCTTACGTGAATCCTTTTTCTGGATATTAATGGATTTGCATAAGGCCAATAAACTTGAGGATTTGATATATAAATTTAATTACTATGCAGAAAATTTCTCCATTTTTGGTCCATCACATTGGCATTCTGAAATATTGAAAATAGCCAACAGATTTATGACGGACAATTTTTCGTCAAAGTTTGTTCCGTTTGTAACAAGATGGGATGGTTCAGGAA
>CAVHWJ010000119.1:5204-7682 GCA_963639565.1 uncultured Prevotella sp.
GTTCAGGAAACCTAAGAGAAGAAGATTGGAGAAAAGAAACAAACGATGAAGGCCAAGAATTTCCTTCATTGGCTGCTAAAAGTGCAAAGAAATTCTTCGATATAGTGAAATCAACCCCAAAAGACTTGGTTCCTGATTCGGCATTGGTGTGGCTAAAGGATATGTATGAGAAAATCATGCAGAAATACACTGATGATGATTGGAGTATTAGAAATTATGCTACCATTTGCGCTTGGCGTGACGATGTTGAAGAAGCAATAAAATTATACAAACGTTTACTCATTAATATGGGGGACAAGTATTATCTGTGGTCTGAATTATCTAATTTGTTACCGAAAAGAAACGACTTACGGATAGGACTATTATTAAAAGCAAAAAAACTGGAGAAAAATGAGGATTTTTTAGGTGACATTCATCTAAGTCTCGCTTCATTATGGGAGGAAGAAGGATTTTCCAACATCGCCATAAAAGAATTAAAAGAATATGAAACCCACAGAAGAGACAAAGGCTGGAGCGTTTCCGATTATTTCCGGGAACTGCAAGCAAAAATTTCAACGTGCGATAACGAACCAGTTCACATTGACTTTAATTCATATATAAATATTGCAGAAGACTATGTGTATAGTGATTTCGAGTGGACTGATTTCGTAATCATCGACAAATGGAAATCAGATAATGAAGAACGATGTAAACTATATGACGGAAAAGAAATAATCCTAAACATTAAAACAAAGAAATTCCCAATACTGAAGAAATCAAAGACTGGTGATGTAGTTCAATTTAAATGCTATATCAAAGAGAGACAAACAAATGTCCATTCGTGGACAAATAGCAAAATTAAAGAAAACAAAACGACACCTTTGGTTGCAAGAAAGACAGAAAAAGAACCATGGGCTATATTGCCAGTAAAATATGGAGTAATAGACTATGTTAACGAAAAGAAGAAGATGCTTCATATAATAACACAATCTTCAAAGCAAACTTTCTCACAATACAAAGGAGAGCCACTGCCTACCGATTCCTTCGTTAAGTTTAGGGAGTATGCAAACAAACACACTGACGAAATACGCACCTACATTACTGATGTTCTTCCATGCTCTTCAGACGAAGCGTTACAGTATATGCCTACAAGAGTCGTGGCAGTTGATGATGTAAATTATGATAAGAAGTTATTTCACGTGGTTTTAGGTCCGGGAAAGGTTAGTGACATCGTATATTTTGACCAAACTGACATCCGTCCCTCCATTGGCGATTTCTTACGCATTGTATATTGCATAAAGAAAAACAAAGAAGGTAAGAAAAGAATAAAGTTTTTAGACATTCAACCTTCGGACATTGAATGCAATGGGGTAACAGACACAGTAGAAGGCCGATTAGAGGTAAAATACCGTGATGGATATTATTGCCCAGACGAGAATCCTGATTTTGCCTTTATTAAGGACTTTTATGTGCATCGCAAACTTTTGAAGAAATATAATATAACCGAGGATTGTGATGTTGTAGCCAAAATCATTCTTGGTGGCGATGACAAGTGGAAAGTCTATGATTTAGCTCTCAAAGAGTAAAAGTATAAAATGATGAAAAAAACATTAGCACTTATATACGCGGCCGTTGCAGTATGCACTGCGGCACAGGGACAGGTGTTCCGAGAGGACTGTTACAGCGGAGTGCCGCCGAAAAGGGAGGTGAGGGCAGTGTGGCTCACAACAATAGGCGGACTCGACTGGCCGAAGACTTACGCGCACACGCCGCGGACAATAGAGAAACAGAAGCAGGAACTGAGGGTCTTGCTCGACAGACTGCACAAGGCGAACATAAATACCGTGCTGTTGCAGACGCGCATAAGGGGGACGGTGATTTATCCCTCGCGGTATGAGCCGTGGGACGGATGCGTGTCGGGAACGCCCGGCACGTCGCCCGGCTACGACCCGCTCGAATTTGCCGTAAGCGAATGTCACAGGAGGGGAATGGAATGTCACGCTTGGGTGGTGTGCGTGCCGGTGGGGCGACCCAACGGGACGGGACCGCGCAACCTGAAACGCACGCACGGCGACCTGATAATGAAAAACGGCGACGAGATGTTCATGCGCCCCGAAAAGCAGGGCACCGCCGACTACATCGCCGGCATCTGCCGGGAGATAACACGCAACTACGACATCGACGGAATACACCTCGACTACATACGCTACCCCGAGACGCTGAAACTCACAATATCGAGAGCACAGGCGCGGCAGAACATATCAAACATAGTGAAAGCCGTACACGACGCGGTGAAGGCGGAAAAGCCGTGGGTGAAAATGAGCTGTTCGCCGATTGGCAAGAGAAACGACCTGAACCGCTACTGGAGCCGGGGGTGGAACGCCGAGGAAAAAGGTTGCCAGGACGTGGAGCGCTGGACGCGCGAGGGGTGGATGGACCAGATATATCCCATGATGTATTTCCGCGGCGACAATTTCTTCCCCTTCGCCGCCGACTGGA
>CAVHWJ010000120.1:0-3249 GCA_963639565.1 uncultured Prevotella sp.
TTCAACAGTGTAGCGGCAAACAAACTCGCTTCAACGTTGGCTGACAACGCCAAGACTGAACAGGACTATTACATCAAGGGCAAGGTGGTTTCCGTGAAAGAGGCTTACGGCACACAGTACGGCAACGCCTCGTTCTATATCTCCGACGACGGCAAGGCCGACAACCAGTTCTATGTTTACCGCGCCCTTTATCTGGACAACCAGAAATACACTTCGGGCACCAACATCCAGGCCGGCGACGATGTTGTGGTTTGCGGAAAGCTCACAAAATATGTCAGCGCCTACGGCACGACATACGAGACAGTGCAGAACGAGGCATACCTCGTTTCACTCACGAGCAACAGCGGTTCGGGCGACGAGACAAAACCCGACGGCGGCGAGGTTTCCGGCAACAGCGTCACTGTAACGCCGTCTGCCTTGGGCATTGAAAGCGGAAAAGCGGTAGGAACAGTAACTTTGTCTGACGGAACTCAGCTGGTGTTTGAAAAGGGGACTAACTCAAGCAACGAACCGAAATATTATTCCACCGGCACCAACATCCGTATGTACCCCGGAAACACCTTGTCGGTGAAGTCTTCAAAGAAGATACTGTCTATCGTCATCAACTGCGACAGTTACCAAGGCACTCTCTGCAACGCAAGCGAGAACGTGACGGCGGCGCCGGGCACAGTGACATTCCCCGGCTCGCAGATTAGCATCGCCAACATCAACGTCACCGAAACGCTGATAACAAACGCCTCAACGACAACAGGCACGGCAAGCCAAGTGCGCATAACGTCGATAGTTATTTATTACGCTGAGTAATTGTCTTTTCTATATAAAATCCCATCATCGAGCAAGGTGATGGGATTTTTCTATGCCATAATTTTCAAAAAAGCCTCCCTGTTCTTGCCCATTCCAAAATAAATCCTTACCTTTGCAGCCAAAACGCCGAAAGGCGTGGCAATAACAAACAAATAAACAATTTAGATTAAAATGAAAAAAGGTATCCATCCAGAAAACTATCGCCCCGTCGTATTCAAGGATATGTCCAACGGCGATATGTTCCTTACACGTTCTACATGCAAGACTAACGATACAGTAGAATTTGAAGGCGAGACTTACCCAGTGGTAAAGGTCGAAATCTCAAGCACCTCTCACCCGTTCTATACAGGTAAGAGCAAGCTCGTTGACTCCGCAGGTCGTGTGGACAAGTTCATGAGCCGCTATGGAAAAGCCCGCAAATAATATATACTATTTATATATTTAAGGAAAAGATTAAAAGTGTGTTCAGGCGTAGTTGCATATGCGCATGAGCACACTTTTTTTGATTTATAACATGAAAAAGACAAGCATCAAATTACTCCTGCCGCTTACATTCGCGGCTCTCGCACTCGCCTCCTGCGGCAGCGACGGCGGCGACGGCAGCGGCAACAATGGCGGCGGCAGCAGCCAGCCCAACGTGAACAAGAACAGCGTATTCGCCGACAAGGCGGCGACACGCGTGGAAGTGCCTCATCTGCAGGGCGGCAACAGCCAGTTCATCGTCTACCGCACCACCGACACCTCTTTCGACAAAGACGGCGTGAACTACTGCGTGGAATGGGACAAAGACCTGAAAGCCAACCGCTGGTCATGCTACATCCTCACAAAGAACAACATCAGCGGCAACAGCCAGAGGTGGAGCGGCGACGGCTCGGTTTCGCAGACAAGCCCGACGGCGACATATTTCTTCGACACCGCAAACCTCAGCATCGGCGACTACTATTACCGCACGGAAAACGGCAATTACAGGGATTACCTCTACCGCTCCGGCTTCGACCACGGCCACCTCTGCAACTCCAACGACCGCACATACAACAGCGCGTCGAAGACAGCGGTGGGCGAGGTAAACAAGCAGACGTTCTACCTCACCAACATGCAGCCGCAATACAGCGTGTTCAACGGCAGTTCGAGGGAGCACCAGTACAAGGGACTGTGGCTCACGATGGAGAACTTCGTGCATAACTTCGTGGCGAAAGGCAACAAGTTCGGCACCAACGACACGCTCTTCGTGTGCAAGGGCGGCACGATAGACAGCGAGAACCAGATACTGAAACGCATCGACAACAAACTCATCGTGCCTAAGTATTACTACGCCGCGGTGGTGTGGAAGCGCACAAGCCTCAACGTATATTCCGGCATCGCCTTCTGGTTTGAGCACACCAACGAATACCACGGCGACGACAGCCTGAAGGGCTACGCCATATCAATCGACGAACTCGAGAAGAAGCTCGGGGGGAAGATTGACTTCTTCTGCAACCTGCCCGACGAAACGGAGAACGCCGTGGAGAAGACGGCGGCGACAATGGACTTCGGTTTGTAAAAAAACGCAAATAACGGCGGCGGTTTGGGATGTTTTCGATTTAAATCGTTACTTTTGCATAAGAACATCAAATAAATAACATAACGAAAAAGAAATGAATACAGTATTCGACTTTTCGGTTAAGGACAGAAAAGGAAAGGCGGTAGCTCTCAAGGAGTATGCCAACGAGGTGCTGCTGATTGTAAACACAGCCACAAAGTGCGGTTTCACGCCGCAGTATGAAGAACTGGAGAAACTCTACGAGAAATACCACAGCCAGGGCTTCGAGATTCTCGATTTCCCCTGCAACCAGTTCGGACAGCAGGCCCCGGGCACGGACGAGTCAATACACGAGTTCTGCAAGCTGAACTACGGCACGGAGTTCCCGCGCTTCAAGAAGGTGAAGGTGAACGGTCCCGACGCCGACCCGCTCTACAAGTTCCTCACCTCGCAGAAAGGCTTTGCCGGCTGGAACGAGGAGCACCCCCTGACGAAAGTCCTCGACGAGATGCTCTCGAAGGATGACCCCGACTATAAGGAGAAGGGCGACGTGAAGTGGAACTTCACCAAGTTCCTCGTGAACAAATACGGAATGGTGGTGGACCGCTTCGAGCCGACAGAGAGCATTGAGAACATCGAAAAGAAAATAGAAGAACTGCTGTAAGAGACATGGAACACGTAAAGTGCGCTATCATAGGCAGCGGACCTGCCGGCTACACCGCGGCGATATACGCCTCAAGGGCTAACCTGAAGCCCGTGGAATACTGCGGAGTGCTCACCGGCGGCCAGCTCACGCAGACCACCATGGTGGAGAATTTCCCCGGCTATCCCGAGGGGGTGATGGGCGGACAGATGATGAACGACATCCGCCAGCAGGCGGAACGCTTCGGCGCCGACATCCGCGACGGCGAGATAACTAAGGTGGA
>CAVHWJ010000120.1:4024-7679 GCA_963639565.1 uncultured Prevotella sp.
TGGTGTAAAACCAAAAAGATGCCCATAACCGTTTCATATCGCGGTTATGGGCATCATTTATTTTATAGAGGTTTCTGCACCAAATTACTTGCGCAACATCAAAACGCGCGAGGGCGTTTCAACGTTCGGCTTGCTCCAGTTGCGCTGCATCCTCTGTCCTATGCGTGCGCGGCTGCGCTCCACCTTGGCTGCGTTGGTGTCAGAATCAGAAGCATAATGCACGTCGCGTGTAATGCTGCCGGTAATCTTGTTGCCTTTCAGGTCCACGAGGTTGAAGTCAAACTGCCTCTGGCCGTCGGAAAGGGTCGATACAGTCAGCGTACCGCCGTTCACGGGAGCGAGAACGGTCTGGTAACCCTCGCTGTCGGTGGAGTCAAGGTCGCCGTACCAGGAATAAACCATTTCGCCCTGATAGCTCACCGCGCCCTTAACGCCCGACATATCCGCAAACGTGTTGTCGATGGCGTAAACGCCGTCCATCACCTTCTCGGAATCAGAGAACACCTCAATAGCGATATAGTCGCCCTCTTTCTGCTCAGGGTCGGTAAACATCAGGAAATGCGAGTTGAGACCGCTCACGATGTAGTCGCCCATGTTGTAGTCGATAACAACGCCATCGCTCGGGAACTTGTTGATTTCATAGTCAGCCGTCAGTCCGTCGGGGAACTCCGGTTTAGTGCTGTTGTCAATCCTGTTCGTGATGTTCGGTTTGCCGGAATAAGAACCCGTCACCTTCACGTTGTTGCTCGACGTGAAGTCGAAGTCGAACTTCGTGCCGTTCTCAGAAACCGTCATCGTGCCGTCGCTGAGTGTAGCCATCGACACTCTTCCGTCAGCCTCAAGATAAGTGAGGTACGAACCGTATGCCGTGGCCGACCCGAAGAGATCCATCTTCGCGCCCTTCAAGAGCGTGTTGGGGAGGTAAGTCTGCCCGGTAATCCTGTCGCGCGGGTCAATCTTATACACGCCGTCGGGGATTACAGCCGGCCACTGCGCCGTGCGACTCTCGTCCTTGTTCATATACACCGGCAGATAGAGGTAATAGCCCTCGGTCTGCGCCCCGGTGCTGGAGAAGGAGCCTGTGAAGAACTCCAGTGCCGCGTCGTCACTGAAGGGGTTGAACCAGTTGGCCCACACCCTGCCCTGCGCCTCGGTGAACGACACGCTCTGGTCGGTGTCAAAGTCGGTGGTGCCCGACGCGCCGACGGTGAATTTCATCGTTCCGTAATAAGAGATGTCCACGTGTGAGTCGTCGAGCAAGTCGAGTTCCGCGTGTATGTCGTAGTTACCGCTGTCGTATTGCACGTCCACCGTTCCGCCGACGACCATGCTCACCGTAACGCCGTCCTCGCCCTCGGCGAGCCTCACCCACATGGCGGAGTTAGAGGCGTTGATGGTGTAGTTGCCGTTGCCGCTGCCCACGCGGTAGTAGCCCTCGGGCAGTTTGGCGTTCTGCGCCTCCGCGCTGAGTGGGGCGTAGAGGGCGAGCGAGAGCTGGAAGCCGCCAACCTCAGCGGGCTGGCCCTCGCTGTCGGGAGTTTCCGTTCCAACGGTGAATGTGTAGAGGGCGTTGTCGGTAACCGGACTGTACACGCCTTCAATGAAAGTGTTTGCGGCCTTGTACACGGGGGCGTTCTTGAATTTCACGCTCGCCACGTCGTCGGTGGCGAAGACCTTGCGCTCGCCGTCGGTTGTCGTGACGATTACCTGGTATTTCTGCGCGAAAAGCGACATTGCCGCTGCCAACGCGCACGCTGTGGAAATATATCGTTTCATATAGCGACTGTTTTATTTGGTGAATTTGAAAGAGCTTGACGGAGTGCCGACCACGAACACTCCCTTGCCCAAGTTACTGATATTTACGACTGCCTGTCCGTTGGCGTCGGCTCCGGCACCAGCCACAAGCGCGCCGCTTGCGTCGTAGACCGCCACCTTGGCGTCAGCCTTCAGACCGCTCACGGTGATTTTGCCGTCGGCCGCCGTAACGCGGATCTGCGAGCCGTCGCCCTTCTTCACGGCATCAATGCCTGAATACACGCTCGTGAACGTGATGTTCTCCACATTGTCCATCTGGAACTTGACGTCGGTGTCGGAAGTAGAGTTGATAACAGCCTGTCCGCCGTCGAACGTCATTACCGGCTCATTGTCGAAATCGAAGTCCACCGTCGTTCCGTCCACGCTCTTCACGTGCATGGTATAGAGCCTGTTTACATGCTGTGCCGATGCTGTCAGGGCTGTTGCGCAGACAGCAAGGAGTGATACTATATACTTTTTCATAATCTCGTGCGTTTAGAATTCATAAGTGATGCTTCCCTCGTATTTCATGGTAAGGATATAATCCTTGTCGGCGAGCAGCAGGTTGAAGTCCATTACGATGTTGTCGCCGTCGTAAGACACCGTCACCGTGCTGCCCTCGGCAAAGCGGCAGCTACTGCCCAGACTGGGCGACCACATGTCCACGTAGCTCTTGCTGCCGAACGTGCCGGGAGTGTTGTCGGCGGAATATGTGTAAGTGCCAGCCGGGAGTTTCTTCGCTGTCGCGTCGGCGAAGAAGTCAATCGCCATTTCGTAGTTCCACGATGCGTCGTTGAACTTGGTGTAGAACTCTCCGTCCACGCGCCCGTTGTTGTCGATCACCTTGGGTGTGGCAGACGTGGCGAGTTCCACGGTCTCCTTCTGCGGCGTCACCTCGGGGAACGTGATAGAGCCGTTATACTCCATGTCGATAAGTCGGCCGTCTTCGGTGATGAGGTTGAGCTGGAGCTTTATCGTGCCGTCGTCGCCATAGCTCACCGTCACCGTGCTGCCGTCGGCGAACTTGTAGTCTGCGCTCGGGCTGTAGATGGAGAGGTAGCTGCGGGTGTTGAAAGTCCCCGGTGTCTTCTCCGAAGAGAGGGTGTAAGTGCCGGCAGGGAGCTTTTGCGACTTCGCGTCGGCGTAGAAGTCGATAGCCATTTCGTAGCTCCAGTCGGAGTCGTTCATCTTCATGTAATACTCCCCTGCCACATAGTCGCTCACGTCGGTCGATACCTTGGGTTCTTGACAGGTGTTCAGCGTGAAGTTCTTGCCAACGCTTCCGGGCATCTTGCCAACGTAAGACCCCTTGAACTCCGTGTCGTCGTCCAGCACCAGGTCGAAGGTAATGGTGTATTCCTTGCCGGAGAGGGCAACGTTCATCGTGCCTGACTTGATGGCGGTGTTAGTGCCGTTCTCCGTAACGAATGAATAGTTTTTGTCGGAGTCGATAATCATGTTTCCCGACGCTGAAACGGTGTAGACACCCTCGTTGAGGTATTTCGTCATCGAGGGACCCACGATCCAGAGCGTCACCGTCTTCGGGTTTGAGGGGTCGGAAAAGGTGGCTTCCACCGCGCCCGACGAATAGGCGCGCGCCGTTACGGAAGTGAAAGTGTTTACATCCACGTCGGTTGTCTGCGCAAAGGTGATGCTCTCAACCTGATGGGCAGGGAACTTGTATGAAAGTCCCTGCGTGTCGGTCACTTCAACACTCTGTGCGGAAGCACCAAGCGTGCATGCCGTAGCCATTAAGGCGGAAATGTACAGATGTTTCATAATTGATTGATTTTAAACTATTGATAACTAAAGTTTCCCACACCCGAAAAGTGCAGTAAATATAACAGTTTCTCCCCAAAAA
>CAVHWJ010000121.1:0-3338 GCA_963639565.1 uncultured Prevotella sp.
GGAGGTGAGGCTGAAGAACGCCTACATCGTGAAATGCACCGGATGCACCAAGGACAGCGAGGGCAACATCACCGAGATACAGGCGGAATACGACCCCACCAGCAAGAGCGGCATGGAGGGTGCCAACCGCAAGGTGAAAGGCACACTGCACTGGGTGAGCGCAGACCACTGCGTGAAGGCCGAGGTGAGGGAATACGACAGGCTGTTCAGCGTGGAGAACCCCTCCGCCGACGAGCGCGACTTCCGCGAACTGATTAACCCCGAATCGCTGAAGGTGAGGACGGAATGTTACGTGGAGGAGTATGCCGCCACGAAGAAGCCTGGAGAGTATCTGCAGTTCCAGAGGATAGGATATTTCATCGCCGACAAGCACTCCGCCCCCTCCCACCCCGTCTTCAACAAGACCGTGGGACTGAAAGACAACTGGGCAAAGAAAACCGAAAAGAAATAAAAAACGGAAATTTTGAACGACAACTATTACGATTCAGAAGAATTCAAGGGCTACCTTTCCCTCTACGAGAACTCCCGTAAAGAGGGAAAGCCTTGTATTCTCGGTTCCGAGGACCTGACCGACATCGCCGACTACTACGACCTGAAGTGCATGAAGGAGGCGTCGCTCGAAGTGTTGAGGTACGCCCTGAAGCTGTACCCCGACGCTCCGTCGCCACTGATTTACATGGCCAAGATTATGGCGTGCGCCGACAAGGACCCGCAGAAAGCGAGGGAATACTTGGGGCGCGTGACGGAACGCAACGAGGACGACCCCGACTATTTCAGCGTGTACGCCGAGGTGTGTCTGCTCGAAGACAACAAGGAGGAGGCCGTGGCGTGGCTCGAAAGGGGCGACCGCGAGGTGGAGGAGTATGAGGACAAGGTAGACCTGTATTACGACGCGGCGTACATGATGCTCGACTACGGCTTTCCCGAAGAGGCCATGAGGTGGGCCGACAAGATTGAGGAAAAGGACAGCGACGACTTCACGAAGCTGCGCGCCCGTTTCCTCGTGGGCGAGGGGAAGTTCGAGGCGGCGATTCCGATGATTGAGGCCATAATCGACAAAGACCCGTTCTATTACGAGCACTGGGCGTTGCTCGCCAACATCCAGCTCTCGTGCGAACGCTACGCCGACGCTCTCGCCAGCAGCGAATACGCCATCGCCATCGACTCAGAAAGGTGCGAGGCGTATATGTACCAGGGTAACGCCTACCTCAAGCTCGGCAACTACGACAAGGCTCTGGAGGCTTTCCGCAGATACACCGAGGGCAACGGCTCCGACGTGGGCTATATGCTGCAAGGCCGGTGCCTGTTCTATATGCAGAGAAACGACGAGGCCATGAAGTTCCTGAAGAAGGCCGAGGCGTTATGCCCCAAGGACAAGTTCCGGCGCACCGACATCTACAAGGATTTGGCCATCGCCTACGTGTGGCTGGGCGACACGGCGAACGCCGCGAAATACGTGCGCAAGATAAAGGAACTCGGCACCGCCGACTCCGACCTGTCGATTATCGAGGGCGGAATGATGCTCAACGAGAACAGGTTTGAGGATGCCACGAGGGTGTTCCTCGAAGGACTGCCGCAGGACGAATCGCAGTATGAGTATATGTTCCGTGTGGGGGTGGCTTACTACGAGCACCGCTACGACGAGGCGGCATACAAGATGCTGTCGGAAGTGAAGCGTCTCGCCCCCGACCGCTATTACTGGGCGTCTTACCTCGCCGCCTGTTGCTTCTTCATGCAGAAGACCGACGAGTTTCTGGAGAACCTTGAGATTGCCGTCACCAAGACCCCCGAGGACGCGCGCGCCGTTCTCGCCCAGCTCTTCCCCAACGACCTCGAACCGTACGACTACCTCACGTTTGCGAGGAAGAGGATATTGGGGGAGAAGTGACGATACCATTAACCGCAGAGCACTGTTATCATGGACACAATCATCATCGGACAAGGGTACAACCTCAAAGAAAATTCATCTGTGGGAGAGGAACTGATAAAGCAATTCCGCTCCCACAGATTTACCTCATTCACTTGATATCGGGTAGCGGCAGAAATCTGCTGCTTTCGTATTCGCCGTACGACGAAACGAAAAAGACGCATCCACGCGTCGTTACGATGCAGCGGTTGATGTCTTTGGCGAGAGAGTATTTTAAATCAGTGCATACCGTTTCAGCTGGTGCGTTCAAGCACAACAAACTGAATTCGGCGGAGCACCTTCTTGACGCTTCGGATGAGGCGGAACTGCTGATAGTTTGCACCAACAGATAAATTATGACACCCGACATCAAATTTACATACGACGCTAAACAGTCTGTGGGGACAGCCGAGAGCCGCAATGTCCTCATAAAAGGCGACAACAGGGAAATCCTGCCGGAACTCGTAAAGGAGTACGGCGGAAAGGTGAAATGCGTCTATATCGACCCCCCATATAACAACGGAGATTCATACCATTATTACAACGACAAGGTTTCTGAGGCTAACTGGCTAAGTGACATACGCCGTGTACTGGTGTACCTGAGGGTGTTGCTCACAAAAGACGGCAGTGTGTGGATTTCCATAGACGACAGTGAAATGGCATACCTTAAAGTGGAGGCAGACAAAGTTTTCGGCAGGGAGAATTTCGCTTCTACCATAGTGTGGCAACAGCGGAAGACAAGGGAAAACAGGGCTGTCTTTTCCTGTAACCACGAGTATGTACTCGTGTACGCAAAGGACATAAGGAAATTCAAGAAATCAAGGAATCTGCTTCCTGTCGGAAAGGATTTCATAAAGAGCAAATATAAGAACCCCGACAACGACCCGCGCGGACCGTGGCAGTCTGTCAGTGCCAGCGTACAGGCAGGACACGCCGTTCCGAGCCAGTTCTATCCTATTGTTTCCCCTGCCGGCATCGTGTTCAATCCTCCCAAGGGAAGATGCTGGGTCTACAACGAGAAACGGATGAAAGAAGAGATAGCCAACGGCAACATCTGGTTCGGGGCAGATGGGAAGAACGCACCGAGAATTAAAAAATACCTTTCGTCCGCCAAACTCGGACTTACCCCCCAGACTCTTTGGGCAGGAGACGAATACGGCACGACGGACAGTGCAAAGAAACACCTGTTGTCATTATTTCCTGACCAAGAGAAGGTCTTTGACACTCCAAAGCCTGAAGAACTGGTAAGGCGCATATTGGAAATAGCTACAAATGAAGGCGACTTGGTTCTGGACTGCTACCTTGGTTCCGGAACGACACTGGCCACCGCCCACAAGCTCAACAGGCATTACATAGGAATAGAAATCGGACAGCAAATGACCGACCTGGTAGTGAACCGCCTGAAGAAAGTAGTTGAGGGGGAACAAGGCGG
>CAVHWJ010000121.1:3618-7637 GCA_963639565.1 uncultured Prevotella sp.
ATATAAAAAACGAAATGCGGTGGCCTTCACAGGTTACCGCATTTATTTCAATAGGTATTAGTCTTTTAAGGTAAAAAGATTGTTTTCAGGATAACGGTTGCAAATTTACATCATTTTTCTTGCTTTGCCAAATTTTCACAGACTTAATTTAAATCAAGTATTAACTTTTCCGCGCGTTTTTTTCATTGTCGCATCTACCGCGATAAATAAGCGACTGGCATCCGACTTGTCCTTACTATACGCACGTCACTGACTGCAAGTCAGAGCCAATCTTATGAAGCCCCGCGACGATACGCTGCCGTTGCTGCTCACGCGGCTTCTTCAACCCGTTCACATAATGCGACAAAAGACCCTGGTTAATGCCTGACGCACGGCTAATGGCAGCAAGTGACACATAGGGGGAATAGGCTTTCAAGAGAGTTGTCGCGTCCATATAGTTATATACGAACGAATAATCTCCGTTCTTCAGCCATTCCGGTACATTTTCACCGCTTTCTATAAGTCCTTCCACATGAAACTCCAGACTCTCCTTCGCCTCCTTTTGCAAAGCCTCAAACGTAGGGGCGGTGAAGACAACAGCTCCCGGGACATTGCTTCCGAGAGAACCTCCGAAATTCTTGTCGCACCATGCGACATTCACAACAATCTTCTCCATAATCCACTAAATTTAGAATACTAACTGTTTAAAAGCAAATGCACCAAGGCAGGGGAATTTATTTCCAACCTGCCTGGTGCCAGATGCTGTTGAGGAGAAACTGGTTCAACACTTCACTTTCCTTGCCCCTTACCGTTACAGTACCCGGCTTGGAAGGATGCTTGAACTGCCGATGGTCTCCTTTGGTTCTAACCAACGTCCATCCATCCTTCCTCAGCATCTGCAAAACATCTTTGACTTTGTATTTCTTCATATCATTGAATGTTTTGATTGCAACGACAAAGGTACGATTTTTAATATCATTCCACAAAATTTAGAGACAAAAAGTATTAAAAACAATACCGTTTATGACTGATTGCCTATGTGAAATTATCGTTCAAGCAGGGAAAAACACGTTTGGACTTTACCGAAATATCCTTAAACGAAAAAGAGGGCGCAGCCAAGGAAAGGCGCGCCCTCTTTATATTAATAAGGTTCAATGCTGTCGGTTAGAAGAACAGATACCTGTTGTCCACAACGTTGGCCTTGATGTAGAGTTCCTGCATGAAGTTGCCGGCGTACTGCATAGCCTTCTGCTTCAGGCGGGCCTCAACCTCCTGGTCGTTGAACTTGCCGGGACGGGTGGTCTTCGACTTAACCTGGAAGAGATAGACACCGGCCTCGCCCTTCACGGCGTGGCTTGAGAACTTGCCCTTGGCGGTGGCTGCAACGGCACCGCTCAGAGCCGGTTCGCTGGCACCCACCGCGGGAACGAACGCCGGAGAGGCGAACGTCACCTGGTTGAGGTCAGACACCTTGGCTCCCTTTGCCTTGGCGGCCTGGATGCTGTTCACGCCGTTCACCTTGGCGAGAATCTTCTCGGCCTTCTTGTCCTTCAGCACCTCCTGCTTGATGTACTCCTTCACGCGGTCGTCGTCAAGCGAGCGGTAGCCCTTCTTGTTGGTCTTGGTGAGGGCGATGACAAGCAGGTGGTCGTTGTCGCCGCACTCGTAGAGGGGCGATATGCTGCCGTCCTTTGCCTCGTAGAGCCACTTCATCGCGTCGCGCGTGCCATGGATGCCGGCAACGAAATGGTCGGCCGTTGTCACGTCCCTGCGCTCCTGCACGTTGTAGCCGTACTTGGCGGCGTTCTTCTGCATTGCGTCGAGGGTCTGGTTCTCGCTGACGAACTGGCTGAACTTGTTGTAAGCCTTGTTGTAGGTTTCTTTTGAGAACTTGATGTCCTTCTTGATTACAGCCGCCACATACTTGGTCGTCATGGCCTTGCGGTCGGTCACCTGCAGGATGATGTTGCCCTGCTGCATCTCCAGGTTCTTCAGCGCGTTCACGCCGAGAGTGTTCAGCGCGTTCACGTATGCCTTGGTGTCGTTGTCCATCGAGGGAGCGTTCTGGTACTGAGCCGATGTCAGCCAGTTCTTCTCGCCCGTCTGGTTGTATTTCTTGGCGATTGCCTCGAAATCAGCACCGCCCTCAAGAGCCTTGTAGATGCTGTCAGCCGTGGCGCGTGCCGCGTCGAGCGTCGTTCCGCCCACCTGTATGGCGCGGAACTGCACCGAGTCGGGGAGTTCCTGACGTGAGATGAGCTTGATGATGTTCAGGGTGTTGTCCTGAGTGTTCTCAGTCACCGCGCTCGTGCTGCCAACGGCGATGGAGTCGAGGCGAGCCGCGATGTCCTGCGGGAATGCCGCCTTTGTCTGCGGTATGCCGAGATAGTTCACGAGCGACGAACTCTTGTGCATAATCTGCGTGGGGTCTGCCGCTGCGGCGAGGTCCTTGTCATACTGAGCGAACTCCTTGCTGAGAGCCGCCTTGTCGGCTGCGGAGGCTGCCACCTGCACGTCCACATACTTGATGTCGCGCGTTTCCTGATACTGCACGAAACGCTCCTTCTCCTCGTTGTACTTAGCCTTGAGGTCAGCGTCGTCCACCTTCACGTCCTTGTCGTTGATGTCGGAATACGGGAACGCTGCGAGCTGGATGTTGCTCTCCTCAGTCTCAGCCTTGTAAGCCATCTTAGCCGACACAGGGTTTGAGAGGAAACAGTTGGCCAGGAGAGCCTGGTATTTCTGCGCGAGAATCTGCTGGCGCAGCGACTTCTCTACGAACGACCAGAAGTCGTAGATGCCCTGGTACTGCTCCGCCATCTGCGGGTTCGTTGTCTTCGCGCTCTTGTATTCGTTGAGGAATTTCTTCAGCGCGTTGGCGTCGAAACGACCCGTCTGCTGGTTCACGAAGGGTGTCTGCATGAGCATCGGGTTGGTGCCCTCCACGAGCACGTTCTGCAGCTCCTTGTCTGTCACGGTGAGACCGAGTTTCTTGGCCTCGCTCTCGATGATGCGGTTCTGCACGTAAGTGTTCCACACCACGTCCTTGAGCTGGTTGAGTTCCTCGTCGGTGAGGTTCTCGCGCCCCTGCGTAATCTTTATAACATTCGTGTACTCGTCAACAAGCTTCTGGTATTCCTGCATGTTGATTTTCTCGCCGAGCACCTCTCCTATCTGCTGGCGGCTCTCGTTTTTGGCGGAGTCGCAAGAGCGGAAGGCTTCTTCGGCGATAAACGCCAAAAGTGCGGCTCCGATCACTCCCACGAGTATCGCGCCGCGGCTTCTAATTTTGCCTAATGCTGCCATTAATCTGTTATTTGGTTATTATTTGTTTGTTTCTTACCATGTCACCTGCCCGGCTGGCATTTTCCGCCCATGTCGTTGCAGTATGCTCATTTAGCGCACAAAATTACAAAAAAGATCGGGATAAAGCGGCATTTTTCCGCATAAATCTTCTTCCGGAGGATTTTTCATGCCTTTCCGTCAAGCCAACGGGGCTATCCGGGCATCATAAACAGGCTGTTCAGGACTCCCAAACAAGCCTCTTGGACATGCCGTCCAAGCCGCTCAGGCAGAAATGTTCAAAATGTAATAAAAGCGTCTTAGTACATCTTCCCCCAACGAGTTCTTGCCTTTTGCAAGTTTTGCAAGTTTTGCAAAGTTTGCACCGCTTTGCATAAATTGCACTAAATATTACTATCATTGATTATCAATAAGTTATATTTTTTGCAAGTTTTTGCAAAGGAGGGGTAACTTTGCAAAAGTTGCAAAAACTTTTGTACTTATTTTTCATTTTTCTGCCCCAAAATGTTCAAAACGTACTCTCCAACACCAAGCCACGGTTTCACAGGAAAGACATTCTCGAAGCAAAAGGTTGTAAAACAAAAATAAAATTCATACCTTTGCCTCAGAGTGTATAACAGCAGACAAGTTCTTTCTAACTTACTGCAAAAGTGTACTTAGAATTTGTCTTATCGTCATAAACCAAGAGTTATGGGTAACTATTCAGCAATAGTATATAGCTACAATTGATGAAAATT
>CAVHWJ010000122.1:0-7603 GCA_963639565.1 uncultured Prevotella sp.
AAAGGCTCAACCGCGACGAGGTGGAATATTTCCTCAGCAAGGAGCGGCAGTGCGGCTACAACGTGGAGCAGATACAGGTGCTCAACGCCATACCCACGTTCAACGTCTACGGCCAACAGGCCAACAACAAGGAGTTTGACTTCTCCAAGGTCTCCAAGCCGGGTGTCTACGGCTACTGGGAACACCTCGACTACATCGTGGACCAGGCTGCCGCCAACGGCATATACATCGCCATGGACTGCATTTGGGGTTCGATGATCGGCGACATGGACGTGAAGAAAGCCGCCGCCTACGGCAAGTTCCTCGGCGAACGCTACAAGGACAAGCCCAACATCATCTGGCTCATCGGCGGCGACATCCTCGGCGACAAGTCGCCGGAGGTGTGGGACGCACTGGCGCGCGCAATCAAGAAATACGACAAGAACCATATCATGACGTTCCATCCGCGCGGCAGGACGACATCGGCACGGTGGTTCAACGACCGTGAGTGGATGGACTTCAACATGTTCCAGAGCGGACACCGCCGCTACGGACAGCGCAACGGCGACGGCGACTACACCATAAAGGACAACACCGAGGAGGACAACTGGCGGTACGTGGACATGAGTTTCGAGAAGAAGCCGCTGCGCCCGGTTATTGACGGCGAACCGTCGTATGAGGACATCCCGCAGGGACTGCACGATTTCTCCGCGCCAAGGTGGATGGACTACGACGTGCGCCGCTACGCCTACTGGGCGGTCTTCGCCGGATGCTTCGGCCATACCTACGGTCACAACTCCGTGATGCAGTTCATTCGTCCCGGCGTGCTGGCTTCGTTCGGGGCTGAGAAACCGTGGTGGGACGCGATGAACGACCCGGGCTATAACCAGATGAAATACCTGAAGTGGCTCATGCTCTCCTTCCCCTACACCGAGGGCGAGGGCGACCAGAGCATCATCGCCGGGGAGAACGGCGAGCGGTATGACAGGGTTATCGCCATGCGCGGCGCGGACTTCATGCTCGTCTACAATTACAGCGGCAAACCGATGAAGATCGACCTGACGAAAATCAGCGGCGCGAAGAAAAACGTGTGGTGGATGAACCCCAGCGACGGTTCCCTGTCGTATGTGGGCGAAATGGACAGCAAGGTGACTGACTTCACCCTCGACGGGGCTTATCTCCGCGGCAGCGACAGGGTGCTCATCGCCGTGGATTCCGCCAAGGATTATCTCGGCAAGGCGCAGACCGCGCTTGAGGAGAAGGACTAAGGGCTGACGCTTGTCCGCCACCTTATATAATATATAGGAGACAACAAATGAAGATACTGCAAAGTTCCATATTCCGTGCCCTCTGCGCCATCGCCGTAGGCACGATGCTGATAAAGAACCCCGACAGCACCGTTAAGGGGATAACGATAGCCATCGGCGTGCTGTTCCTCGTTTCGGGCGTAATATCCTGCGTGGCGTATTTCAACGCGCGGATGCACGCGGCGGAGAATGAAGTCTACGACGCTGAGGGCAGACTCATCGCCGGCGGCAAACCCACGTTCCCCATCGTGGGACTGGGCAGCACGATTCTCGGTTTCGTACTGGCTCTCATGCCGGGGGCTTTCGTCACCTCGCTGATGTACGTTCTCGGGGCGATAATCCTGCTCGGCGCACTCAACCAGTTTCTCGTGCTCATCCAGGCGCGCAAGTTCGCCGTCATGCCGCTGTGGTATTGGGTATGCCCCACGCTGATACTGCTCACCGGCCTCTTCGTTATGGTTAAGCCAATGGAGACCGCCGGTCTGCCGCTGCTCATCATCGGCTGGTGCCTGCTGTTCTACGGCGTAACGGAATGTATCAACGCTTTCAAGATACACCAGTGCCGCAAGCGGAACAACCCCACGGTGACTGTTCCGCAGGACAATGCGCAGGACGACAACAGCCAGCAGACAACAGAAGAATAACTGCCAAAACGAACAACGACAAAGGCGGACTTCCCGGAAATGGAGTCCGCCTTTGTCGTTATTGCCGTTTTGTTGTCCTATACGCTTGCCTTTACAGCATCAGCCTTTCGATATACTTGCACACCATGCCGATGCCCTTCTCGTTGCTTCCGCCCTGTGGGATGATGATGTCGGCGTAGCGTTTGGTGGGTTCGATAAACTGGTCGTGCATGGGTTTCAGCACCTCCAGATAGCGGTCGAGCACCATCTGCACGTCCCTGCCCCTCTCCACCGTGTCGCGCTGGATGTTGCGGATAAGGCGTTCGTCGGAGTCGGCGTCCACAAATATCTTCAGGTCCATCATCTCGCGCAGCTTCTTGTTGAGCAGCGTCATGATGCCCTCGATGATGATAACGGGTTTCGGCTCAACGCGCACCGTCTCCGGCAGACGGTTGCACAGGATATACGAATACGTGGGCTGCTCTATCGCCTCGCCCTTGCGCAGTTCGTTCACCTGTTTGATGAGCAGTTTCCAGTCGAACGCGTCGGGGTGGTCAAAGTTTATCGCGTGGCGTTCCTCGTCGGTCATGTGCGACGTGTCGTTGTAATACGAATCGAGCGGCACCACCGACACGAAATGCGGCGGCAGGGCCTCCACGATTTTCCTCACTACGGTGGTCTTGCCCGAACCCGTGCCACCGGCTATTCCTATTATTGTCATGCTTGTTGCGGTTAGTGGGAAATACTTGTTTACTTTGTCTCTTTCAGGAGATACACCACAACGGGCAGGTGGTCGCTGAAACCGTCGAGCCACGAGCCTCCGGCGTGGGTGCGCTTGGGTGCGCCCTTGTATTTGCCCTCCGTCTGGAGCAGGTAGTCGAAGCGCACCACCTGGTTCTTGAAGAACTTTAGCGTGGAGTAGTCCTTCTTGCCGTCCTTGTTGAGCAGGTTGGGGGTCATGACTATTTGGTCGAAGAGGTTCCACGAACCGTTATAGAACAGCGTTCCCTGTCCTTCCTTCACGAGGATGTTGTAGAAGGGGTTGTACATATTGCCGCTCCCCACCTCGTCAATCTCGGCCTTGCAGCCCAGCGCGTCGGTCATGCTGGCGTTGTTGGGGTCGTCGTTCATGTCGCCCATTACAAACACCTTCACCTTGGGGTCGTCCCTGAGCAGGGAGTCCTTGAGAGCCTTAACCTGTCGGCCGCCCGACTCGCGGTAGAACGAGCCTGAGGCGCGGCTTGGCCAGTGGCACACCACGAACGTCACGTGCTCCCCTGCCATCTCGCCGCTAACGGTGAGGAAGCCACGGGTGTAATAGCTGCTGTCCTTCGCCAGTTCCTGCACGTAAGGCACGAGCTTCGTGTTCTTCACCGTGAACAACGCCGGGTTGTAGAGCAGCGCGCAGTCGATGCCGCGGCGGTCGGGTCCCTCGATATGCACGTATTTATAGCCGCGCGCCTTCAGGGGCTTCTGCGCCGTGAGGTCGTCGAGCACCTTGTGGTTCTCCACCTCGCTGAGTCCGATTACGGCGCATCCCACGCCGGGCAGCTTGTCGGTGCCCATGTCGGCGAGGGCGCGCGCCATGTTGCGCAGTTTGTGGGAATACTTCAGTCCGTTCCAGCGGTAAGAGCCGGTGGGCAGGAAATCGTAGTCGCGCTTCCCCTCGTCGTGGCACGTGTCGAAGAGGTTTTCCTGGTTGTAGAAGCCCACTCCGTAGCACGCGTATTTCTTCTGGGCTTTCGCGCCGAGGGCGAACGCGCACAGGAGGAGGACAAAAAGGATGTTGATCTTTTTCATTGTATTTTGAATTTATTGTTGTTTTGCTTCGGGGCAAAGGTAAGAATTTAATTTCATTCCGCCATTATAGCGCGCCGCCTAAATGGCCTGTGTGCGGTTACAATGCGGTTAAAATCTATAAGGGTGCGCTGGGCGGAGTAATTATTTAGTTCTAACGTTTGTTAGATATTCATAAAAGCCTTATCTTTGTCGGACTAATTTTAACACAGATATATGAAGCAAAAGAACCTTAAATTAGCCGTGATGGCGTTATGCTCCGTTTCCGTGGCGCAGGCCCAGAACGCGGCCGACTCCATCGGGCAGCGGAGCGCGGCCCTCAGCGAGGCGGCGTTCACGTTCACTGAGGCGCAGCTCGGAGAGGACGACGACATGTCGCAGAACGTGACTATCGTCAACTCCAACAACAACATTTACGCAAGTGAGGTCGGTTACCTTTTCTCGCCGGTGCGCTTCCGCTACCGCGCCTTCGACCAGAAGTACAACGACGTTTACATCAACGGCGTGCCGATGAACGACATGGAGTCGGGGCAGTTCCGCTTCTCCAACGTGGGAGGACTTAACCAGCAGACCAAGAACCAGGAGTTCGCCCTGCCCTTCGAGTCAAACACCTTCGCCATGCCGGGCATGGCGGGTTCAAACAACTATAATTTCCGTCCGGCGAGCATGCCGGCAGGACACAGGATCACGCTCACCGGGGCGAACCGCAACTACACCCTGCGCGGGATGTACACCTTCAACACGGGCCTCAGCAACAGGGGCTGGGCGTTCTCGGGCAACGTGACCTACCGCTGGGCAAACCAGGGCTACGTGGAGGGAACGTTCTACAACGCCCTGTCGTATTTCCTCGGCGTGCAGAAGGTGTTCGGCGACGGCACACACTCGCTCTCGCTCACCACATGGGGCAACCCCACGGAGCGCGCGTCGCAGGGAGCCGGAACGGACGAGATGTACTGGATGGCCAACGACAGGTTCTATAACCCCTACTGGGGCTACCAGAACGGCAAGAAGCGCAACTCGCGCATCGTGACTGACTTCGCCCCCACAGCCCTGCTCACATGGGACTGGAAGATTTCCGACAACGCCAAGCTCACCACATCGGTGCTCGGCAGATACAGCATCTACAAAAGCACGAAGCTGAACTACAACAACGCCGACAACCCCCACCCCAACTACTGGAAGAACATGCCGAGCAGCTACTACGACATCTGGGACGAGACGAACACCTCTTACCGCACGTCGGGCGCGCTGCAAAGCTGGCACGAGGCTTACAGCTACTGGTCGGGCGAGAAGGCCAACAGGCAGATTAACTGGGACCGCCTGTATTACTGCAACAAACAGGCGGCGGCGCAGGGCCAGGACGCGATGTATTACATACAGGCGAAACACAACGACGCGCTCAACATCGCCCTGTCGTCTACCTTCAACAAGCAGATCGGCAAGGACAAGACGTGGAACATCGGCATCATCGGGGCTACCAACAAGGGCATGCACTACCAGACAATGGAGGACTTGCTCGGCGCGACGCAGCTCCACAACGTGAACTCCTACGCCATCGGCACTTACGCCGCCGACGCTGACGAGGTGCAGTATGACCTGAACAACCCCAACGGCATCGTGAAAAACGGCGACAAGTTCGGCTACGACTACAACCTGCTCGTGAACAACGGCAAACTGTGGACGAGCTTCTCTGAGAATTTCGGCATCCTGCACTATGTGGTGGCAGCCAAGGTGGGCTACACCTCGATGCAGCGCGACGGCAAGATGCGCAACGGACTCGCCCGCAACAACTCCTACGGCAAGAGCAAGACGGCGCAGTTTGTGGACGGCGGCTTCAAGTTCGGCGCGAACATCAACCTGGGCCGCGGCAACACCTTCACCCTCGGCGTCGGCTACGAGCACAAGGCCCCGCAGGCAAAGGCGGCTTTCATTTCGCCCGAAATCAACAACGACTTCATCCGCAACCTGAAGAACGAACGCGTGTTCAGTTCTGAAATCGGCTACCAGCTGCAGACCTCCTGGCTGCACGCCAACATCAACGCCTATTACAGCCACGTGACCAACGCCACCGACTGGCAGAACTTCTACAACGACGACATCAACTCCTTCACCTACGTTTCAATTACCGACATGAACAAGTCGTACTACGGCGTGGAGGCAGGACTGAAATTCAAGGTTTCGAGCGCGTTCGACATCAAGCTCATCGGACAGATAAGCGACGCGAAGATAATGAACGACGGCAAGCTGGAATACATGAAGTCGCAGGACGCCACAATCTACGGCGACGTGGCTGAGGGTCTCTCCGAAGACCACATATATAATAAAGGTATGCGCGAGAGCGGCACTCCGCTCACGTCGGCAAGCCTCGGACTGAGCTACCACAGCGGCGGCTGGTTCGTTGACCTCAACGCCAACTACTACGACCGCATCTACCTCTCCTACTCGCCCAACTACCGCTACCAGAGTTCGTGCAAGGTGCGCGGCGACATCCTCAACAACGAGCCTATCCGCGAGAACCTCGCCCAGGCAAAGGGACACGGCGGCTTCATGCTCGACGGCTCAATCGGCAGGAGCATCTACCTGAAACACGGTTCGCTGTCAATCAACCTCTCCGTGACGAACATCCTCAACAACACGAACATCGTGACGGGCGGTTACGAGCAGAGCCGAAGCGACTACAGCACACCGAAGTCTGACGGCACGGCGACATCACGCGCCTACAAGTTCTCGAAGAACCCGATGAAGTTCTTTGCCTACGGCACTAACGGAATGTTGAACATCGCATACAAATTCTAAAAACTCCCTGAAAATGAAAAAGACAAAATACATTAAATTCCTTCTCGCGGCCCTGCTGCTCGGCGGCGTGGCCACGTCGTGCATGGACAAGGACTGGAGCGACCCCACGGGGACGAACGTTCCGTTCGGCAACAACAGCATCAACGAAGAGCCGAGAAAGATTATCTCCATAAAGGAACTGAAGGCAAGGACTGTGGACAAGCTGGCATCGTCGGTGGCAAACGACACGGTGAGGATCACCGAAGACTGGCAGCTGAAGGCCCGCGTGACGGGCAACGACGTGCAGAGCAACATCTACAACGAGATTGCCGTTGAGGACGAGAGCGGCGAGGGCCTGCTCATCTGTATCTCCAAGGGCGGCCTCTATGGCATCCTGCCCGTGGGACAGGAAATCCTCGTGAGCCTCAAAGACCTGTATATCGGCATCTACGGCAACAACGTGCAGATCGGCACGCCCTACACCAACACCAGCGGCAGGACGTTCCCCAGCCGCATGAGTTTCAACACGTGGAACGACCACTTCAAAATCCTCGGCACAGCCGACGCTTCAAAGGTAGTGCCGGAGGAGTTCGACGTGACGAAGCTGAAAGACGAGGCGTATATCAAGGCGCACCGCGGCAAACTGATGACGCTGAAAAACGTGGAGATGGACGGTGCCGACGGCACGAAGGCGTGGGCGCCCGAGGCTGACAAGGACAACGGCAACGGCGTGAGCCGCACGGTGAAAATCGACGGCAAGGCGAACTCGCTGATGGTTGTGCGCAGCAGTTCCTACGCCGACTTCGCCGCCAAGGCGATGCCCAAGGGCAAGGTGAACCTCACCGGCATCTTCACCGTCTACGCCACCAACCCCTCACGCTACGGCTACACATGGCAGATTCTCCTGCGCAGCATCGACGACGTGGAGGAAGTGAAATAAGCGGCAAGACAGCCGTCTTACACCATATTATATATAAAACAGAACAAAAACATAAAAGAACAAATTTATGAAAAAGATATTATATTCAGTGATGGCCGTTGCAGCCCTCACATTCTCGTTCACCTCGCTCACAAGCTGTGAGGACGTTCCCGCCCCATACGACATTCCTACTGACCCGGACA
>CAVHWJ010000123.1:0-7544 GCA_963639565.1 uncultured Prevotella sp.
CCGGCTATCACGTTCTCGTCGTCGAAGGGATGCACGAAAGTATACCCCTTCTCGTCGCGCAGTTCGATGGCTTTCTTATACGCGTCGTCATAAACGCCCGGCACGAGGCACACGTCAGCGCCGTAGCTCTTCGTGGCCTCCACCTTACTTATCGGCGCGCCCTCAGGCAAGCAGATGAGCGACTTGATGCCGTGGGCCGTAGCGCCGAGAGCCACGCCCTGTGCATGGTTTCCGGCGGAACAGGCTATCACGCCGTGGGATTTCTCCTCGTCGGTGAGGCGCGATATTTTGTAGCACGCTCCCCTCACCTTGAACGAACCCGTGCGCTGGAGACATTCCAGTTTGAGGTACACCTCACATTCGGGGTTTACCAGCGGGGCATGAACAACGTCGGTCTGGCGTATCACCTTGCCCAGTTCATAACGCGCCCTATAGAAATTGTCAAGATTCAACATTTTTCCTTTCCTTTATATGTGTTATATGTAAATGTTCCGTATGTGTTATCTCACCTTCAGCCTGTCGCCCACCTTTATCTTATAGTCGGGCGAGAGGCCGTTCTTCTTGTAGAGGCTCTTCAGGCGTATGCCGTAGTACTGCGCTATGCTGTACATGCTGTCGCCGGCCTTCACCACGTGGGGGCGGTTCTTGTAAACCTTCTCCGCCTTCTTCTGCTTCTTCTTCAGGTATATCGTCTCTCCCGGGGTGAGCCTGTCGTTCTTGTTCCTCTCGTTGTATCTCGCTATCTTGCGGTAAGAGAGTCCGAGTTCCTCGCCGATTGACTTGAAGGTGTCACCCTCCCTCGCCACGATATAGTAGTTCTTGTTGTAGGCGTGTATCGGGTGCAGCATGCCGCCCTTCGCCGCCTTGGTGTCCTTGTATGACCGCTGCTCCATGAAGCGGTCGTATTTCGTTGCCTTGTCGTATTCGTGCAGCTTGTAGAGTTCGATGATGCCGATGAGCTTCTGGGCGTATGTGGGACTTGTGGCGTAGCCGCACCTTTTGAGTTCGCGCGCCCAACCCTTGTAGTCGGTCTTGCCCAGCGAAAATAGGCTCTTGTAGCGCGGCTGCGTGGAAAGCAGCACGCTGTGGTCCTCGTAGCTCTCATACACGTTGTCGTAAGCCCTGAAGCACTCCTGCGACTCGTCGTCGTCGTGGTACGACTTGCGTCCCGTCCACCCGTGGCACTTTATCCCGAAGTGGTTGTTGCCGCGCGTGGCGAGTTCGCTGTAGCCCGCCCCGCTCTCGAGCAGTCCCTGCGCCAGGGTGATGCTCGCCGGGATGTTGTAGCGCAGCATCTGCTGTATGGCCAGGTCGCGGTACTGGTTTATGTATGTCTGGTATCGCTGGTTCCATTTCATCTGCGCCGCGGCGAAGGATGCCGTGAGAGCGAAAAAGAACAGCAGAAACAGTTTTCTTCTCATGCTTTATTTTAAAGATTTACTAAATCTTCCTACAAAAGTAGAACAAATCCGCCATTCGGCAAAAAAAACGCGACGCCAATTTTGCAATATCCGTGAACTATGCCTAACTTTGTATCGTCTAAATATTACAAGAAACCATGGCGAAAGCCATTAAAAAAACTGCATGAAACATGGAAACAGGGATTAAACTCTCGATAGAAAGAACGGTGACACAGGACATGACGGCACGCGTGATAGGCAGCGGCACTCTCGACGTTTTCGCCACCCCGGCGATGATTGCCCTCATTGAGGAGACGGCGTGGAAGAGCGTCGCCCCGCACTTGGAGAGCGGCACGGGCACCGTGGGGACAAACCTCAACATCGCACACGTTGCGCCCACTCCCGTGGGGATGAAGGTGAAATGCGAGACGGAGCTGACGGAAATCGACGGCCGAAGGCTGGTATTCAGCGTGAAAGTGAGTGACGAGTGCGGCGAGATAGGCAAAGGCGCCCACGAGCGTTTCATCATCAACGAAGGGAAATTCCAGAGCAAGGCGAACGCCAAGAAAGGATAATACAATTCTAATATATTAAGCACTATGTTAAACAAAAAAATCGAAACGGCTCTCAACGAGCAAATCAACGCCGAAATGTGGTCGGCTTACCTGTATCTGTCAATGGCTGCCTACTGCCACAAGAGCGGCCAGCCGGGCATGGCAAAGTGGTTCGAAGTGCAGTTCCAGGAGGAGCAGGACCACGCCAAGATTCTCTTCAACTACATCGTGCAGCGCAACGGCGTTGTGGAGCTGAAGCCCATCGAGGCTGTGCCGACAGACTGGAAGTCTATGCTCGACGTGTTTGAGAGCACCCTCGCCCACGAGCAGAAGGTGACGAGCCTCATCAACAACCTCTACGCCCTCACACATCAGGAGAACGACTACGCCACGCAGAGCATGCTCAAGTGGTTCATCGACGAGCAGGTGGAAGAGGAAGAGAACGCCCAGAACATCATCGACAACCTCAGGATGATTAAGGACAACGGCTACGGCATCTATATGCTCGACAAGGAACTTGGCGCGCGCACCTACACCCAGGCCGCTCCCCTCGCCAACTCATCCCTCTAATCACTGACAACATTTTAGTTTTCATAATTGTACTTCCCCGGTGCAGGACAACGGTTCTGCACCGGGGATTTTTATTGCTTTTGCCATGGCAATTTGTTTACAGCAAGACTAACGACGAACTTGAAAGCCACAGCCAACCCGCAACAGTTTTTAACGGTTCACGCCTCTGATTTTAACAAACGAAAATTACCCCTCCCGATGTCTAACAGCACAAAACCTTACCATTTGCGCTCCTCTTTTCAACTTTCCGTTTGGCTCAGACTGTCGTAACGGCACTTTACACACCCAAACCGCCTAAGAAAACCGCCGAAAAAGCCCGATTTCTTGAAAACGAAAAGCGTTTTCCCAGGAGCAAACGATAGCTTTGCTCCTCGAGAACGATAGCTTTGCTAAAAGCGGACTGCGCTTTCTTCCCAAAAAGCGCAGACAAACGGTTGAAAATGTGCAATATACAGAAATCCGCCGAGAAACGGCGAATTTCCGCCGAAAGTCCAATTTGCACAGAGCGACGGCACTCTCGCGTCAAGAGCAAGCCGCAGATTTAACATTTAAAGGTTAATGGATGTAAAATTCGTTGTTGCCACTAAATACAAAAAGCAAAGACTTTCTTGTGCTACTCGCAAAAACATATTACATTTGCAATATAGTAGCAAGAAAAACCATGGGATATGACATATTTGAATCAATTTCACAAGGAAAGCACGGAGAGGATGCTCCGCAAACTGGAAGAATGGAAGAAGTCGCCGACATCCTCCGCAGAAGCTGCGCAAACAATGAAAAGGAACATGGCTCAGGGCCTACGTATGGAGGCAGCATATATGGCGAGCAGGGCTTTGTAGAGATTAGTCAATATAGTATTAACAATATAAAAAACGAACAGCATCTGAAAGAAACAAAGTAAAGTTTTTGACATCCTTGACTCAACTGAATACCGAACTTGCACTTCCCTATATGTCAGTTTAGTTAAGACAACAAGGGTGTCTGCGCTATATAATGTGGGCGTGGACAGGATGATTGTTGTCTGACGTGGGCAGTGCAAGGCCTTGGTATCAACTTGAATTCTCCACGCCCTTACTTTTTAAGAGGCGTTCCCTGTATAAAAATATGATTACACGGTATTTGAGAATTCATGGAGACAACATCGTCGAGTGCGAACGTACACTAAAGATGATAGCTGAATCTTTTGGTTCTGCTTATGTGTTGAAAACAAGCCCGGTCTATTTCCCGAAGTACAGCATTGAGACCGAAACTTGCCTGTTTGTTATCGAACTACTTTCCGGGCATGGGAGATGGAGCGGCATTGACCTTGGCGACATCATTTATAAAGCCGGAGGCAAATTGAGGGAGTCTGCGGATTCTTATCTGACAGAGATTATCGGGAAACAAGAAAACATACTACTTGCCATAGAATATTGCTCCGCGCTACCGGCAGGGAACAACGCATGGCAAAGGAACGGTCGGGCTTTAGCCTGTGTGCAAGCCAATGTTCCATATTTATACTATGCTGAAATTGGTGGTGTGGAGCTGGATGAAGCCCGCACCCCCAAAGCACCAAGATACCCAAACCCTGCCGTACCTTTTTCATACGTATCATTATCACACGACACGGATAGTGTCTGCTTGCCTGTTTATCGGGCGCACCCTTCTATGACATCTTCAAACATGCTTGTTTACAATTCTGCTTTAGGGTATGAAGATGGTCTTACTTTCATACGTCAGCTTCTAATCGGCGAGGACACTTCCAATACGATAAAGCGTCTCAAAGACAAGGCAATCAAAATGGTCGAAATCCTGTCTTCACAGAGAAAGAACAATGACACACTTAAAGGAGAAGAATGGGAGCAACTGCTCTCTTCAAAAAGCAGGACTTCTTGGTTGCTAAAGAACTACGATGAAGAATGGGCAAAGAAATCATCTGTCAAAGTCCTTGTTTCTGAGACATTTAATTTATTAAAGTCTAAAATCAAAGAAATGTCAGCAGTTCCAATTACAGCAAAGGATTTGCCTTTTTGCATCATTCCACAGCGTATGCTCTCATCGTTAAAAGAGTGGATAAGAGAAACTTACTATGGTTTAGAAGCAAATTTCGACATAGACAAAGACTTGGCTTTAGTATGGATTACAGGCTTCAAGCCCAAGGGTGACGACTCTCGACCGGACAGGGGCTTGTCCCCTCTGTGCCGCATGATACTGGGTACAGACGCCAACATTATGGCTGTGGTATCAGGCCCGGGAGGCAAGAACACATGGGAGAGACTTATAAACTCGCCAAAAGAACTTTGTGAAAGCAACGGCTTGTTTGAAGCGATATTCTCATGCTGCAATTATCTGTTTGTAGACAGCGCAACGTGTGACAGCTACATTTTCATGCCAACAAGCGCAACCTTTAAGAAGAGCCACAAGGGCATCAGCTTCGATTACATAGCCAAGCCCGTTGTCAGATACTTTGAACATGACACTGATTGCGCCATACATCAGATTCTTTCATCACACAAAGAATTGGGAATATTCGAATGTTTTTGCAACCCTCCAGGCGGCGACTGGTCTGGCATTTCGTTTTTCAACAAAGGCATAGAATACAAATGGACGTCACTGCCAAGGGTGTCAAAGCAAAGTAAAAGACCTGACCACATTTTTCAAATTGAAAGGAATGGGCGGTTAATTTTTGTTCCTATAGAGTCTAAGGGTTACGGAAAGGATTTGGAAGAAAATATCGGGAACAGACTGAAGGACTATATCAATGATTTGTTTGACAGCGAACCGACCGCCTATAAAACAGAAGGCAAGTCAGACTGGAAATTCTTTGAAGGGAAAATGCCAAAAGCGAAGTACAGGCAGATTTCCGTCGGTGCTTTTCTATACAAAAACGAACGCGAACTGGCAACCCACCTCACGAGAGGAAATTTGAATGCCATTTTCGCATTCGAATTCGGTACAATCACGACGTTGCATTTCTACTCACGTGCAAGTGGCAACATCCTTTTAGGGTATCTCAGGAAGATTGCTTCAAAACAGCATGGGCTTGTAATTCAGGTACACAGATTCTAAAATGTCTTCTTGCACCTTGTCTATCACTTTCCTAAAAGCGGACTTTCCTGTTTTAACTTTAAAAGTAGACTTGTACAGTTCTTCCGGCGGTGCGTAAGCATAATTACGGTCGCCGGAAGAACCATCAAATGTCAGCATCCAATAAACCTCTTTAGAATTTAGCAAATCAAGCGTGTTGTAGAGGTCACCAAGTGAGAACGGTGTCTTTGTATATCTGCTCTTTGTTCCGCCGTATGGGGGATCCAAAAACACAAAATCTCCCTTTTTGACATCTTCAAGACACTCTCTGTAGTCAACATTCATAAATTCAAATTTACGGACATATTGGCTCCATTGCGCAATAATAGAGGACAATCTTTTAGGGTCTATCCCCGGTCTCGTCAGATGGAGGGAATTGTTGAACTCGCCGGCATTGTTATATCTTATCATTCCGTTAAGGCATGTCCTTGTCAAGAACAAAAAGTCAAAGGGGTTCTTCGTCTTATTGAATGTTTCCCTTATTTCATAAAAGACTTGATAACCCTCGTCTTGCAGCCTTTGCCAACGTGTCTCATACTCTGATGTCACTTCGTTTGGATTATTTTTAATTTCATTCCATAGAGCTATGAGTTCCGGTATTATATCGCTCGCCTTGCCTTTTTCAGCTTTGGCAAATGGCATCATGGCACCACCTCCTACAAAAGGCTCATAATAAGTCTTTGCCGGCAAAAAGAATGCCGCTAATTGGGTAGCGACAGTTCTTTTACTGCCAGACCATTTTATTACAGGTTGTAATGCTTTCATTAGAATAGTGAACTGTTTTTTCTTTGTAACGCATCTTCAAGTCTCTTCTGCGCGATGTCAAAATATTCCTCCTCTATTTCAAAGCCTGTCACATTCATGCCAAAGTTAATACCGGCAACCATTTCTGTGCCAGAGCCAGCGAAAGGAACAAGAAGATTTCCACCTTCCACACCACATAAAGCAAGAATCCTTTCTGCCACTTTAATTGGTTTTTGCGTCGGGTGAGAGCCGAATTTCATTTCTTCCTTGGATTTGTTGTTGGGAATGTCCCAAACTGTCCTCATTTGCTTGCCAGCTTCTTTTAAAAGGTCAGACGAGGAAAAGAAAGCCTTTGACGCTTCATAATTGAAATAGTACTTCCTTTTCTTTTCGCCCCCCTTATGTACCCACAATATTGTTTCATGGCTTGCGGTTAATCTTCTTCCTGATAAATTCGGGAAGGAGTTACGTTTATACCATGCAATCTCGTTAATAATCTCAAGTCCAAGCAGCTGACAACACACATTTACAAAGCCTGAATTATGATAAGTTGCGTGTATCCAAATCGAACCTTCTATTTTTATAATCCTTTTTAGTTCTTTCAGCCATGCGTAAGTACTCAGAAACGAATCATTCTGCGTCAGCAAATCCCACGCTTCATTTTCCAAATTCCACTCACCGCCAAAACCGGAAACTTTTTCTTTTTTCCCATAGTCCCAATTATGTTTTGAAGAAGCCCCATAGGGAGGATCTACGATGCACAAATCAAAACTGTCAGATTCTATATCCTTCAGTCCTTCAAAAACATCCTTGTTTATCAGATTATATTTTAATGCCATTTTGAATTCATTGATTATTGCTAACTAACAAGTCTTTTACATCAACATTAAGCGCGTTCGCTATTTCGTTAAGTGTTTTGAGGTCTGGCTGTGCCTTGTTGCTACACCATTTACTGACAGTGCAGTTAGACCTACCTAATTGTTCGGACAGCCATTTCCCTGTTTTCTCTTGCTCTACGAGAACTATTTTTAGCCGATTAAGATTTGCCATAGCGATAAAAGATTTGAATTTGAACGCAAAAGTATATATTTTTAGCGATATAATCATCAGCAACCAGCATAAATTATATTCTACAAAGCAAAAATAAGCAGTTGAAAAAGTTTCGCGGTAGAGAAAAAAAAGCTACCTTTGTAAGGAACAAAATAAAAAT
>CAVHWJ010000124.1:0-7464 GCA_963639565.1 uncultured Prevotella sp.
ATCGTGGATGCAAAGGTCGCACTTTTCTGCGAAAGTTCTGTGTACTACAAACGGGTTTTGTGGACAGCCGGCATTGAAAAACAATAAGTTACAAGAAAAATAAGGCGAAAAATTGGCGAAAATTCTTGGTAGGGGTCAAAGTTGGGTTAAACGGAAGATTTGCGGCAGAACGTGAAAAGTCCCGAAACCAAACAGACACTTGGTTTCGGGACTTTTTTATGTTCTGTGCATATCCCGCTGGCGGGATATGCAGGGTGGGGGAGAAAGTGTTACTTCACTCCCACCTTAACGGTCTTGCCGCCGGCGGTGCGGATGATGTTGATGCCGCGCTGACGGGAGTTGAGCTTCTGTCCGCCCACGTTGTAGCGTGCGGCGACGTTGCCGTTTTCTGTTTCTGTGCCGCTGATGCCGCTAACGATGTCGAACGGTATCTTGACAAACTGTATCTTGCCCTTCTGCGTCGCGCTCACCGTAACGTCGAACTTCTCGTTGAAATTCTTTTTCACGATGAGTTTGCCGTCAGAAAGCGACACGCTCTCGGCGAGTTCGGCGGTCAGTTCGTCGGCGAAAGCGTAAGTCACGGTAGCGTCCTTGTCGTCGAACGAGAAGAACTTGTCGAGACTTATCTCTCCGCCCTCGCTCTGCGTCTCAGCCTCTGTCACAACGCGCTCTCCGTTGAAATTGTCCATGCAGAAATACGCCGCGGTGTTGAGACCGAACTGTCCGTTGTCGCTTCCCTCCACGGCGTAAGACACGCTCGTGACCTTGCCCAGCGGCCTGAGGTCAGCCCACTGCCACGTGTCGAGGCAGTAGTGGTCGGCCTCCTTGGCGGAGCGGAAGTCGGCGAGATAATATTCCGCCTTGCTCTCCGTGCCGTCGGCGTGATGCCCGGTGAACACGATCTTGAGGAAATCGCCGGTAGTGAACTTGTGCGCGTAGCCGTCGCCCACGGTCATGGAGTTCATGGCATACGCGTTGTTCGTGATGTAGCAGCCGTTGATAACGTCGCCCTCCACAGGCTTGTTGAGCACCGTTATCACGCCCTTGCTGTAAGCCACGGCGTAGTTTTCTGAGCCGGCATAGCCGCTGCCAACCACTGAGTTGTACTGGTCGGGCGTGATGACGCTGAACGTAGTCTCGGTCCTGTTGGAATACGCGAAGCCCTCCCAAGAGCCGAAGTCGAGCGAATGGTTGTTCTCGAAGGAATATGATCCGCTGGGGAACGAACCGATAAGCTGCCTGTCGTAATAAGTGCCGATGGCAGACACGCCCTTTGTGTCGGGACCGTTCCAGAAACCGTTTTCGTCGAGATACAGGTTCTCGAACGTTGAGGTAACGGCGTCGCCGGTGACAGCCACGCGGCAAGTGTCAGTATCCGTCTTGCCGTTTGCGTCGGTCACGGTGACATAATAGAGGTCGCACTCAGTGGGGGCGTAGGTGGAAACCGCCGTGCCGAAGTCGTCGAGGGTAGCCGTGGCAACCTCGGCGCGCTTGCCGTTGAGCCATGACACGGCGAACGGCGCTGTTCCCTCGCTTACGGTGGCTTTCAGTTCAGCCTCGGCTCCGGACTCCACGCTTTCGGTGGCTTCCGCCACAACCTTCACGTTGGGGATTTCCTTGATAACCTCGCCGCCGGCAACGAACCTGCTTGTGGCGTAAACCTCGCTCGCAGTGCCTTTGGCGTTGGTCTCCACGGCATAGACGATATATTCCTTGTCCTTTACGAGACCCTCGACCGTAGCCACGGCCGCCTCGTTCTTGTAGACGGAAACGGCGTTTTCTGAGAGTGCCACCTCGTCGGCTGTCGGCGCAACCTCCGTGGACTCCTTCGCCACAAGCTGCACGATGCCGGTCTGGTTGAACATAACCCTCACGTTGGCAGTGGTGTCGGTGATGTTGTTCACCACGGGATAGCCCTCTGCCATTACGGGAGCGTCGGCGTAAGCGTCAAACTCGTATGCGCCCACGGTGGGCGTTTCGGCGTCGCGTGCCGTGCCGGTGATGTCGGTGGTGACGTAGGCGAGCGGTGCGGCTGAAACCAGGCTGTCCTCCGTCAGCGGTTCGAGCGAGGCGTTGTCGTCGATGAACTCCACCAGGGCGTTCTTGCCGTCGGCCTCGCCGCTGAGTTCCTTCCACGCGTCGTAGGTGGCGATGTCGCTCTTGTCGAAGGCGAACACCTCGCCGGTGGTGGAGGCCACGTTGCGCGAGTACTTGGGCAGAGCCACGCAGTCGGCCTTGTAATAGCGGTAGGCGTAGCCCCCGGCCTTGTTCATGAAGATGTTGTTGATGATGTTCACGTTATCCAAGTTGGCGTCGTTCACATACATCGCCGCCGACTTGCCGCTGCCGTTGAGGCACACGGTGTTGTAGGCTATGTTCACGTTTGAAGCCTCGCTGCCCAGCTTGATGCCGAAGCTCGACGCGCTGCTGCTGTTCACGATGATTTCGTTGTTAGCCACGATAACGGGAGCGTCAGCCGTACCCTTCATGGTGCGCATAGAGATTGGGTCGCACGCCGTGTCGAGGTTAAGGTTGAACTTGTTGCCTGTTATCTCGAAGCTCTCCGTGTAGTCATCCCTCAGCTGCCCGTCGAAGCCGTAGAACTCCTTTGTCGTCTTGCTGTTCTCGATGCGGTTGCCGCGTATCTTCGCGCCAAGCTCGTCCATGCAGTATATGGCCTTTGTGCCCTGGTCGCGCAGGATGTTGCCCTCGATAACGCCGCCGGTCTCCTTGGGCAGTGCCACGGTGGTCGTGCCGCCCATGCGGATGCCGATGTAGCCGCCCTCGATGGTGCAGTTCCTCACCGTCAGGTAGTCGTTGTTGCAGTTGGCGGTGCTGTTGGCGTAGGTATATATAAGGTTTATGTCGTTGCCGTAGTCCACTGTCGTTTCGGCGTGGATATAGCAGCTGTCGATAGTCACGTGGCGGCTCTGGTTCTTGATGTGAACCACGCCCGGGAACGAGAGGTCTGTCGTCGTCACCTCCACTCCGCGCAGCGTGAACCAGTCGGCGCCGTTGATAGTGAACGCGCCGAACTCCGCCGCCATCTTGTCGTCGGAATAAGCCGGCTCGTTGTATTTGTCGAAATAAACCTTCACGTCGTGCCAGTCGCCGCTCTCGCTCTGCAGCGTAACGGTGTTGTGGCTCGACGCACCGGGGATTTCCGGCACCGTAACGTTCTCGTTGTAGATGCCGCGCCTGATGTTGAAGGTCACGGGTCCGTCGATGCCGCCCTTGAGAGCGTCCACGGCTGCCTGTATCGTGCCGTAGTCGGCGTTTGCCCCCACTGTGAACGTGCCGCTCACGCCTTTGGCTACGGTCGTGGTGGCGGTGGCCGGGTCAGTGACTGCTGTTGCCGTGGCGTTGCCCGTCACGCTGTTCACCGCCGCCGTGGCTGTGGCGTTCTCGGCAGCGTCGCTTGCCATGCAGTAGGTAAGCCAGAAATAGTAAGTTCCCGGCACGGAAATCTTATATGAGCCGCTAATCTCAGTCTCTCCGGCAGCGGCCTTGCTGAACGGATTGACGGGCGCGAAGGTGTCGCTCGTTCCGGTGCAGTACACCTGTGCGGAGCTTACCGTCGCGGCATCCACCTGCGCGATGCTGAATTTCTCCACGTCGAGCGCGTTGAGGTCGCCCTCTGCTTCAACGGCTATTTTCATCATCTGCGTTTCCGCTCCCTTTGTCGTGGTGGAGGGTGCGGTGGTGGTCGTCGTCACCTTGGCGATGTGTATCGGTTGCTTCTCGTATGCCGTCACCTCGATGGCGAAGCCGGCCTTGGAGTATTTCGTCACGAATTTCACCGTCACCTTGCCGTCGGCGGAGTTTGAGAGGAAATACGTGGGGTTGTCATACATGGAATAGGTGGCGTCGGCGGTTTCCTTCACCTCGCTGCCATGGTAGAGATAGAACTTGTCGGAGTAGCTGACGGTCCACTCCTTGAACGTCAGCTTCACGCTCTCGCCCGGTGTCTTGGGGGCGAACGTCACAGTTCCCTCGAAGCCCTTGGTGTAGTCGTCGTCCGCGCCGCCGTCGTCGTAGAACATCAGCGGAGCGTCGCCGCTGACGAGGATTTCGCCGTTGTCGCCCGACTTCATGTCGTAGATGTTCTTTATCTCTATCACGCCCTCAGGGTCGCCGTCCTCAGCCGTTACGGCCGTGCCGTCGCTCAGGGTGATTGACGTGAGAGCCGCGTCGATAGTGTCGCCGGCCTTCGCGTCGGAAGAGATGTCGTAGGCCACGCTGAAACAGTTGTCGCCCTCGGCGAGAGCCTTGGCTGGGTCGAGCGTGAGCGTCACGTCGGCTGCCGTGCCGTCGATGTCGGCGGAAGCAAGCGGAGTGTCGTCAGCGTTAATGGCGTCGCCATCCTTTGCCACGGCATACAGCTTCACCTTTGACACGCTCTTCTGCGAGTTCTTCAGGTTGAGGCTTACGGCAGAGACAGATTTCACGTCGATGTTGCCAGTCGCCGCAACGGTGATACGGAGCGTCTCCACGTTCTTCTCGCCCACGGCGGCAATCTTCTTGGCCGACTGCTCCGCCTTGGCGGCCGTCACCTTCATCGGCTGCGAGAGGTATTCGCTCACGGTAGCCTTGAAACCCTCGTAGGAGTAGTTGCTCGACTGCCCGGCGTTGAACACCACGGTCAGCGCGCCGTCTTCGGCCTTCGACCTCAGCGTTTCGCCCGGACCCGTCGTCTTGTTGTCCTTAGTGCTTTCCCAGAGCAGTTCGCCGGTAGTGCCGTTGCCGCTGTAAACCTTCAGCGAGGCGTGTTCCGACGAGTAGCTTGAATAATAGAGGTCCATCTTAGTGAAGTCAATCTGGCACACCATTCCCTCGTTCATGGGCAGGAAAACGTTGATGCGGTCGTCGTAGCCGCCCTCGTAGTAGTCGCCGTAAGACGAACTGCTCTTGGGGCTGAACGTCACGGAGCCGTTCACCTTCTTCGTCACCGTGCCTTGGCTCTTCTGCGAGAGAACGATGTTCTCCACCGTGCGGTCGCCCTCGGGACTGCCGTTCTCCACCTCGTGGGTGCCGTCGCTGAGGGTGGCGGAAACCGCCGCCGCGTCAATCTTCTGTCCGTTGAGAGCCGTTTCGCTTATGCCGTAGGCAAGCCAGAAATAGTTGTCGCCCTCAGCGAGAGCCACCTCGTTGCTTGCCGTAATCCCGAAAGCGTCGGCCGTAACGTCGGTTTCGCCCACCTTGGTGGTCGTGGCGAAAGCGTCTGTCTTGGTGTAATAGAGCGTTGCCTTTGCCACCTGTGCGTTTGTGCCGTTTGTGGTGAAGGCGAATTTCTTGGCGGTGAGCACGGGGGATGTCTCCTCCGTCTTGATGTTCAGTTTCAGAATCTGCTGGTCAGCGTCGCCGGCGCATACCGTGCCGCTTGTCACCTGTGCCGTCTCTATCGACGACACCTTCATCGGCTGCGGCGTGAACTGCGAAACGGTGGCTTCCCAACCGTCGGCGGTGTTGTAGGCGTTGCTCTCGAACACCACCGTCAATGCGCCGTCGTCGGCGGTGGAACGCACCAGTCCGGTTTCCGTTCCGGTGAATGTCTTGAGCAGATTGTCTGCCGAAACCTCCGTGCCGTTATACACGTGGAGCTTCTGGCTGTATAATGACCCTGTGGCGAGGGCCATCTTCGTGAAGTCTATCTTCACCTTCTTGCTTGCGTCTGTCGGGGTGAAGGTTATCTTGCCCGACTTGAAATTCTTGTCGATCTGCGAGTCGATGCCGCCGTCGTCGTAGAAGTTGAGGGGCGTGTCGCCCACGGTCAGCGTCTGGTGTTCCGACGAGATAAGCGCCACCGCCGGGTTCTCCACCTCCACCGCCTCGGCGGCGGCGAACGGCGACACTCCGCCGGGCAGGACTTCTGTCGTAACCCCCGTCACTTCAATCTTTATCTTGTCGCCCACGTTGCCGCCGGTGATGTTGCCGGCGATGGTGAACTTGTTGTCGCCGCTCTCCAGTGCCTTGCTTAGGGCGAATGTGTAAGTGCCGTCGCTCCCGGTGATTTCAGCCGCGAGCGGCTCCGCGTCCTTGAACGAAGCCTTTTCGCCGGAATAAAGTTTCAGCGTCAGCGGGTCGATGCACGAGTTCTCGTTCTTCGCCACCCTGAAGCTCACCGTCTTCAGGATGTCGGCGTTGAGCGCTCCGTTCGCCGAAACGTACAGTCCGGCAAAGTTCACGCAGCTCTTGCTCTTGGGCGACGCCGCTACGTTGGTGTACTGCGCCCCGGCTCCCGTCACCGTCATGTTCTCGAGCTTCACGCATTTCACCTTAGCCACCCAGCCCTCGCAGGTCTTGGCGTCGCGGTAGAGGAACCCCACCGACAGCGCGCCGTCGGTAGCCGTTGAGTAGTAGGTCTTCTGTTCCGTCAGCGTTCCCGTGAGCTTTTCAATCACGTCGCCTTCGGGTAGCTTCAGGCTTTTCGCCACCTCGCTCGTTGTGGTGGCGAAGGTGAACGAGCCGTCAGCGTCAGCCTCGCCGTTGTAGACGTTCACGTAGGCGGGGTAGCTTGCGCTGTACTCCTTCACGTCGAAGCTCTCGAACGTGACCTGTACCGACATGCCAGCTTCTGCCGGCTTGAACACGACGAGCGACTGCGTGTTGTTGGTTGAGCTGGCAGAGATGCTTCCCGTCCCCTTGGGGTCGTAGAAGGTAATCTCCTGCCCTGTCGCAACCGTCACCGTCTGCTTGCCGAACTGTGGCTGTAGCACCGTGTTGCTGTCTTCTTCCGCACGCAGCTGCATCGGCAGCCACAGCATCGACAACAAAAGTGCCAGCAATGGATAACTGTACTTCTTTTGCATTTTGTTTATTGAGTTAAAGAATAGGTAATGTCTCACGACAACGGCGGCCTTCGCGCGCTTTCCTCGAAGCTCCGAAGGTCAGAAAAAAAAGTTCTTCGCGATTTAAGGTCACTCTGAAATTCTCTTCCGCGCAATGGCAGGTCTTCTGACTTGCCGCCCGGCATCCAGACGCCTTCCCGACAAAATGCAGTGGCTTTGTGTGTCTGGACCCGTGAAGGGCGGCTCACAGCAGCGGGACTGTCCGGGATTTCCACCCGATTCCCTTTTAATCGCCCGCACGGGGCGAACCGCTTGCGTTTTCCTTTTTATTTGTACATTGCAAAGTTAGCCAAATAAATTATATAAACAAATAAAACCGAGGAAATAATCTTTTGGCTGACTTTGCGTAAGTGTTCAGCAACAGTATATAGCTGAAATTAATGAAAATTCGTGGTTAATTCATGGAAATTTATGTTCAAAAGAAAATATCTTTTTGACACGAATAGTCATGAATTAACCACGAATTTTCATAAATTAATTTTGTCAAGACTTTCTTTTGCTGAATAGTCACGCCTTTTGCGCAATCTTCTTCATTTCGTTCTCCTTCATTTTCTTGAGCAAGTCGCTGGCGAAGATGAAGTCGGTGAGTTTCTGGTTCGTCGAGCCCATGATGTCC
>CAVHWJ010000125.1:0-7455 GCA_963639565.1 uncultured Prevotella sp.
ACTCCTTTTGCTCCATTCTTTTTCTGCCGTTTATCAAGTAAACGTATAACGCCGCAATTTATATACGGCGTTATAGTTCTTTAACGCAACGGGGGACAAAATTAATTTATGAATAATTACTTCCCGTTGGTCAGTGGGGCTTCGACAAATCTCGTGGTTAATTTATGGCTATTCGTGTCAAAAAGATATTTGTTTTCTTTTGAACATAAATTTTCGTGAATTAACCACGAATTTTCATTAATTGTAGCTATATGCTATTTCTGAATAGTCACAGTTAATGGGAAAAAGGTGATTTGTCAGTTTTTCGTGTTGTCTGATTTCATCATCATGCTACGCCATTCCTGCCGCTGTTGCCGCTTGCGCTTCACAAACTCGTCATACTCGCCATGATTGCGGTTCATGGTGTCGATGAGGAAACGCGCCATTTTGTGCATCTGAGTGGCGAACAAGACAGGGATGGCGTTATGGTCTTCCGCATAATGGGCGACGCTGCGGGCTATCCCCTCCTCCATACGCTCGAAAGCCCTCACCGAGTTCAGTCCGCCGGCAACCACAGTATGCCCCAACCGTTTCAGCTCCTGGCTACGCCTGTCCGGCTCAAGCGACGCGATGGCGGCAAGGTCTTCTTCGGGGTTGTCGCAGAAACAGTAGTAAAGCCAAATCTCGAAACAGGGATTGCTGATTATCCAACGCCCGAAGTCTTCCTCCCTACGGTTCTCCGAAATCCTTACCAACTGCTGATAAAATTCGTCCACGTCTGACAACAGGAAAACCTCGTCCATTTCATCCAAGCGCAAAATACTGCCGTCGATGACAACAGACTTTGTCCTTTGGATTTCTTCCCATTGCCCCTGCATCTGATACGGCTGCAGCCCCTGTCCTTCCTTTGAAATGAACGCGACCCTCAAAGAGCGCAAATCCCGTTGGCGAATCAAAGTCTGCAAGAAGTCGCGTTCCCTCTTCTCGCCTCCGGAAATGACGCAGACAATGCTATACGACATCACGCCGTCCGTTTTCTCGTAGCCTTTCAGCCGGCGAGTCTCCTGAGACGCGGCGACACCGGCATCAGCAACGGAGAGTACTTCCCCATCGCGCCTCGGCATCAAGTCAAGTGACCCATCTTGCCTCTTGTATGTCAGTTTCCTGTTACAGGGCATTGTTTCCTATCAGCTTTACAAAACGTATTGCCCCATAACGCCCCTCGTTGTAACCGCGGTAAGGCGAAATGGTGTGATGTTCCTTGAAATCATTATGCGAATAAAGCACGGAAGCCCCCTCGCGCTTGTCCACGAACCATATCTCGTCTGAACGGAGGATGTCTTTCTCGTCAAGCAGCTGGTTGTCGTGGGTGGTGAATATCAGCTGTCCGTTTGTGCCGTCGGTCTTCGCGAAATATTCCACGATGCCTTTCACCATTGTCGGACTGAGGCAGCAGTTTATTTCGTCCACCACGACCGTCTTCCCCATCTTGCAGGCATAATACAGTGCAGGAAGCAGCGTCAGCGCGCGCAGTGTGCCGTCAGACTGCATACTGGTGTCAAGCCGTCCCACAAAGCCGTTCTTCCCCACATTGTCGAAAATGAGCTGATATACCTTGCGCACCCCGTCCTTCACGTTGATAGAGAGCACAGGGGTGCTGTTGGCGCTCAGCGACATTGACTTCATCTTGTCCATGTCGCCCGGCAGATTTCTGGCAATGGCGATATGCTGTTTTGCCCAACCGTCAAAGTCTGACTCTTGCAGGTTCATGGCGTTCACGCCAACGTCAAGACCGTGAACAAGTCCCTTCACAAACTCCATCATTGGCTTGTTGTCCCTTAGCAAGTCTATCAGCGTGGGCAGGAACGAGTGAATACCGATAATCTCAAGCCTCGACTTAAACCATTTGGCTGCCAAAGCGCACCTCTCGTCCGAGACAACCGGGAACTCGCCGTTCAGGGCCATAAGGGAAGAGACCGGGTTCTTGGCCAAGAGTTTCTTTATGGCGTCCATGATAGTGGCGTCCACGTCTTTGGCGAACGCCACTTCCCTGTTCTTGCGCTCATAAACCATGTCCATCCTCCCCTCCTTGGGGAAAGACTCGTAAAGTCCCTCTTTGTCCACCGCCTTTGCGCCAATCTCTATCTCATAGAAAAAGTACCGCCTGTTATGCTCAAATTCCACCGACAGCGAGAGGGGGGCTTTGTCCGCGTCATCCTTCAGCAGATAGAAGAACTTGCCTATCTCAACATTCCGTACAAAATCCTTGTCCAACGCGAAGGCGCGGACAAACTCCAAAGCTTTCACCAGGTTTGACTTGCCGGCTCCATTCTGCCCGTAGATTGCCGCTTGCTTGACCACAGGCACTTCACCCGAACCCGTATATATGTGACTTGACAACTGGGTTCTTTTCATGTTGGGGAACATGTCAAACTGAACCTCGTCGTCAAACGAAAGAAAGTTCTTTATAATCAGTCGGAGTAACATAATGCTTGATATTGAGGGGTTATTACTTCTGCCTTGCTTTTTACAGCCGGGCTGCGCCCTACCCTATTGCAAAGGTAGTGATTATCTTTCTTTATCCGTGAATATTTCACGCGAAACACTCACGCACGTTGAGGAATTTAACGTCTGAATACGATTTTGTCTTTATTTAACACACGGAGGGGAGAGGGGGATGATTTTTTTTATACTTTTGCAGTTTGAGAAATTGGAATGATTTTGATAAGGAATCAGAATGATATTGACAAGAATATAATACAGGTAAGAAGATGGGAACAAAGGATTTATTGAAGATGGTTTCCGCCGCAATGCTGCTCGGACTGCCAGTGCAGACCGTGACGGCGCAGAGGGCTGAAACACCCGTGAAAAGGGCAAGTTCCACAAGATCGGCCGAGATCGCGGATGGACTGGCAGACATGACGGGAACCGCGCCTTCCGTGGACGTTTGTACCACGGGGAGACCGAAGCTGGGCAGTGAAGACGGAATTGAGAAAAAGATATTCATGCTATACAACGTGGGAACAGGGCAGTTCCTCTCACAGGGCGGCACTTACGGCACACATGCCACGTTGAGGAAAGTGCCTTATCTCCTTTGGCTGGAGTGCGACGACAGCACTTCGGATAATCCGACTTACTATGTTGCGACAAATGCGGAATCCAGTTCAACCGACTATTATTTCGGACAAAGACAGGACCCATACACCACAGAAAACTCATATACAGATTTTTATCTTGAGAACGCAAAAACGGCAATACTTTTCAGCAAAGTAGAAAACGACGCCAACCAAAACATATACAACATCCGTGTGGGAAGCAATGGCTGGCAATACATCACAGCCTTGCCCAACGGAAACACAGTAGACGGAGAATACCGCGCTGACGACAAAGTGGGATTCAGATGGTTAACGGATGCTGAGCCAAAGGCTTTCCCCGAAAGCGCACAATGGAAACTCATTTCCCTTGCGGAATATTACGAGCTTTTCGACCAGTCACCGGTATCTATGGTCTCCCCTGTGGACGCTACATTCAAACTCAAAGACCCGGAGTTCCGTATGTATTCCTCAGAAACCGACGACTGGCAAACCACAAATGGCGTGTCATCCGTTATACGTTTTGGCGACGAGACTATGTACCGCTTGCATAAGGACCAAGGCGGTTCGGCTTCAAGCTGGACAAGTACCGGATATACAGATAAATCCCACCAACGTGATTACGGCCGCCGCACCTACGCCTACGCCAAGGGCAAGCGCGGCTATGAGGTTTACCAGGACGTTACGGTGTCGCACCCGGGGTGGTATCTGATACGCTGCAACGGTATGTCGTCGCAGAACGCCATTTCGGGCGAGGACAAGCCGTTGGCGCACCTCTTCATAACTTTGGTAAGTAACGGTACGGCAACGACGCACACCTCGTCAGTGTCGCTCCGAAGCATCAGTCAGGACGACGTACACACGCTGGAGACGACCGAGGACGGTTGCGGCATCGGCGTGTCGTTCGAGGACGGCACGTGGCAGAGGCAGACGCAGATTTGCATAGAAACGGTGGACGGCACAGAAGGCGGCACAGAAATATCATCCAGCAATCCCGCCACGCTGCGCATCGGCTGGAGAGTGGACACGGGATCAACTGACGTGACCAGCGACGAGATAACGGCGGTGGACGCGTTTGAGCTGCTCTATGCCGGACCGCGACGCAAGCCGGAGCTTATACTCGACGAGGACGGGACGGACTTGAAACATATCACCATGGCGGCTGACGCTTACACCAACAACGTGCTGCACCTGAACCGCGCGCTCAACGCCAACGTGTGGAACACGCTCATCCTGCCCGTGTCGCTCAACAAGCAGCAGGTGCTCAACGCCTTCGGCGCCGACGTGAAGCTCGCGAAGCTCTCAGCCATCACCAAGACCACGCTCAACTTCGTCACCGCCGAGGCTGACGGCGACAACGACGAAATGCTCACGGCTTTCACACCTTATATAATAAAGCCCTCAAAAACGAGCATGGAGTCGGAGGCTTACACCGTGGACCGCTTCTATACGACGGAAACGCAGGACAAGTGGCTCTCCACGGACTATACCGAGACAACCGACGAAGACAGCCGTCTGCAGAAGACCATTGCCGCCAACCACTATGTGATACCGCTGGTTTCGCTCGACAGAAGCACACTGACAAGCACGCTGAAGGACTACAACGAGACCACCGGCGAATCGACTTGGGAACTCAACGCAAGCAACGCCATAAGCCAGTCGGGCGACCCCGGCACGGTGACTTGCACGGGAACGTTCGCCAAGACATACGAAAAGAACTCCTCAGACGTTAATGAGATTATCAGCGGCCGCGACAACCTCAACGGGGCGTATTTCATGTACAAGGGCAAGCTAATCCAGGTGCCTTCGGGCAATGACGACAACGGCAATGCTTATCAGTACGGTATCAAGGGCTTCCGCTGCTGGTTCCGTGTTTCAGATGCCACGACATCCAAGACAATGAATATTGACATCGACGGCATCACCGACCAGACAACATACATCAGCGAGGTGGGCGACGACAGCCGCTTCATCAACCGCGCCGCAAAGCCCGGGGTGTATAACCTCAACGGACAGAAGCTCCGCGAGGGCAACAGCACCGAGGGACTGCCCAAGGGGATATATGTTGTGGAGGGGAGAAAAGTGGTGAAAAATTGAGATTACCCAATAAAAAAAGGCGGCAAATTTATTGCCGCCTTTTTTTTATTGTCACTTTTTCAATCTTTCCAATTCTTCAATCAATTCGTAAACAGTGGTGGAGGGATTGTTATAGGGCTTTGCCTGTTTCGCCCTCGCGCAAGCAACCGTGACGTTACGCATCATGAAATCCTTGTCATCCATTGACAACTTGCCTTTCTTGTATTGGGGGATATACCGTGACAACTTGCAGACACAATCCGCGCTTGAAACCTCCGCACGCTGTTCTGCATAATGGAACAACAACCACAGTTCCACACAGGGATTGGAGCACAGCAATACCGCCCCGGGAATCTTGCGCAACCTGTCGAGAACCGACGGCACATCCAAATCATACATCAGGAAAGTCTTGTCGCTTGGGGTCTCCACATAGTTTGCCCGGCATCTGCTCACCAAAGCCGGCGTGACATTGAGCAATGTGCGCTTGGGTATGATATGGATAGGCAAACGGTAATACGCCCGTAACATCTCGACATAAGCCACCTCGGTGTCGCCTTCGCAAAAGACGAAATAGTTGGGTTTCATCGTCTTTCCTTTCGACGTTCTCTGTACTCTTGCCATAGCATCAAAACGTTAGGGTGGAGATATACGGAACGGCATCGAAGCGTCCCTGCAAGTACGCTTTCTCCATATCCATCGTGTCGCGGAAATCCTTGAAATCGAACAGTGAATAGAGGTCGCTGCTGCCATCATCGCGCTTGTTCACGAAATACACCTGGTCGCGGCGTTGGAAATCCGTATTCAGCAAATGAGTATTGTGGGTGGTATAGACAAGCTGGGCGCAGTCGCTGCGGTTGAACATACCGATAACGAACTCCACCAACTGGGTGTGAAGACTGTTGTCTATCTCATCCACAAGCAGCAGTTTCCCCTCATGGATGATGCCTATCATCCTCAGCATCATGCGGAACAGTGTTTTCGTCCCCTCCGACTCCTCCGTCTCGAAATCGAAAGACACCGACGGATTGGCACGGTGGCGGGTAGTGATAACATCGTTCTGAATCTTGAAATCCACGATGTCGCTGTCAGCCGTGCGCAGCACTTCAAGCATCTGTTCCTTTCTCGCCTTGAACAGGGCATCGAGAGAAGAGATGTCAGCCGCACGATAATCAAGCACGATGTCGTTGCAGAAGAACAGAAAGATTTTCTGTGCCAATTCCCTGTCCATCTGGCTGGCACGCGAGATATAGAGAGTTTTCTTCGACGTGTTGTCCGCCACATCAAACGGTCGTTTTATGGCAGTCTTGAACTCGTAGACATCCTTTTTCTCCGCGCCTCGGCTTTCGTCACGGTCAAACACCAAAGACCTGCGTCCGTTAGGATAATAATACAGGGTTTCGGTGATTATTTCGTCGTGCATGAAGGAAAACGAGTATTCGTATTCCACATTATCCAACAAAAAGCGGATATAGAAAGAACTCGGCTTGTCAGCCCCACCGCCGAACTTGAACGGCGCGACGGCAAACCTTGTGTCAGCATTATAATTATGCGAAGAACGAACCATGCCAACGCAAGCCCCTATCGCCTTTATCACATTGCTCTTGCCCGAAGCGTTCGCCCCAAACAGGGCGACACTCTTCAGCAGCTGTTCTCCGCCGACGGAGAACAGGTTTCCATCAAGTTCCCTTGCCTTTTTCGACTGGATATTGGCTGCCTGCAAGTCCAAAGTCACCTCGTCGCGAAACGAGAACATATTGCTCAAACGTATCTCCAAAACCATTTTAACCTCGATATTTGTAATTTCTTTGCAAATATAAGGAATAAATCTTGGAATTGAGCTTTAAAGCGCAGCCTTTTTCAATCTTTCAATTTTTCAATCTTTCAATTTTCCTTAGCAAGGTCTTCGGCGAAATTGTCGATGAGTTCTTTGGTGACGTGTTGCATCACTACGATGTGGGCGACTTTCTTGCCATTGACGTTGCCACAGGCGAGGGTGTATTTGCGGACGATAGCGTCAGAGGGGCAACGGAAGAGAATTGTGTTGCTGTGCTTGCTGCTCCAGTTGGGCCAGTTGAGCGCGACGAACTTCTGCTTAAGATATTCGGTGTTGGCGAGGAGCTGGCGCGCCTGTTCCGTCCAACCCTTGTCGCCGGTGGTCTGGATGAGCCACCACAGCTTAATGGCATCTGTGCCGGAGCGCGAACAGTTTATCATGCGCATATTGGCGTTTAGATAAGGGATGTCGTAGGACATCTGACCGTCGTAGACCTTGCGCGTGGTGATGAAAAGGCCGCAGGGGTTGTCCACG
>CAVHWJ010000126.1:0-7436 GCA_963639565.1 uncultured Prevotella sp.
CCATCGTCACCGGCAGGGGAGCCGCCCTATATTCATGGCGCAACAAGTTCGCCGGAGCCACAATGATATACAATTTCTCCGTGGCAGGAGACGAAGACCACTTGCAGTTGAAAAGAGTCAAGTGGCGCGTAAAAATGTTCTTCGGGTTCAGGTTTTAGGCTAAAGGCGTGTTCTAAAAAGGTGTCGTTTTCCTACGGATCATACACTTTTTTTGCACGAATCCGAAAAAATTATCGGGAAATATTATGTCGGTTTGAAAATATGTCGCATATTTGCGGCGTGACACTAACACACTATTAACCAAAACTAAACCACGCCATGATGAAAACTAAACCTATAAATATGGCAAACTATCTGACACAAAGAATCGGCCTGCTGTTGGCTACGGCAGCCCTGGCTCTTCCGTTTTCGGCTGCGAGAGCGCAAGACGTTGGCGGCAGTGCGGCATCCCCACGGCAAGGGTGGTATGTGGGCATGGAGGGCGGAATGCCTTTCGGATTCTCCACGTTTTCAAGTTTCGGACACGACAAGACACGCCTCGGATGGACGGCCGGCCTGTACGGCGGCTACCGCGTAAGCCCCCTGCTTTCTGCGGAGCTGTACGCCAAATACGGCGAAGTGAACCTTTCGGCGCAAAGCTGCTGCGTGGAACGCCAGCTGTGGCTCGGCAGCGACGGCGCGCCCTACAACGCCGGCGTGCTGGGCATGGACTGCTGGGAATACGCCAACCTGAAAAGCCGCGTCCGGACGGGGCAGTTCGGCGGAAGGCTGAACTTCAACATCCTCGGGTTGTTCCGCGCGACAGCCAACAGCCGTTGGGAAGCCGGCGTTTCGCCCCATATCAGTCTGGTGGCTACCACCGCACGCCTCCGCACAATGGACGGCGCGAAGGTGGCTGACCGCAACACCGAATGGCATTTCGGCTACGGGGCTGACGTTCAGGTGGGCTGCCAAGTGACCTCTCTGCTGAAAATCGGCGTCTATTCCGGCTTGACACGCTTCACGTCGAAGCGCATGGACGGCATGCCCGACTACCTTCACAAAAACAACTTCGTCTGGGAAAGCGGCGTAAGGCTGGGATTTTGTCTATCAAAAAATGTTACCCACAAAAACAAGTAACCCATAAAAACACGATAAAGTATGAAAGCACACGTAAGAATTAATGTTTGGTTATGGGTGTTGCTGTGCGTCCCATGCCTGTTGGCAAGTTGCGACCACGACGTTCACGACGCTGCGCGGGAGTCCGGCCTTTCGGTGTCTCTCGCCTGGGCCGACCAGGCCGACCGCGGCACGGAGGTAAACGACGTGCGGCTATGGCTCTTCAACGCCGACACAGGTTCGCTTGTCGGGCAGAGGCGTTGCGGCAGCGCAAAGGAGGCGGCGAGCCAGCGTTTCCAGCTGCCCGAGGGCAATTACCGCATCCTGTCGTGCGTCAATCTCACCGAACCGTTCACCATTAATGAGGCAACAGATTTCTCCGTTTGGAACGGCGCAAAAATCGGTCTCACCTATTGTAATAACGTGAGCCACAACGCCTATTTCGGTGTGGCTGAGGTGACGATAGCCGACAAGGGCAAGAACTATGTGGCGACAGTACCTGTGAAGAGCGTGCTCGCCGAACTTACCATAGTTATCGGCAACGTGCCAGAAGGCACGAAGATGACAGGCAAGGTGACGGATGCCGCCCGGTGCCTGTTCCCCACGCTGACGAGCGGCGACAACGGCTATGGCTTGCCCAGTGCGGAGGCCGTGGAGGTGGATTTCCCGAACCTCTCGGCCGTGGAGCGCACGATACAGTCGGAAACCATACGCCTTATGCCCACCGTGCAGGGCGGCTCCGCCTCTCACATCTACCTCTGCCTCACCCTTGCCGACGACACACCGCAGGAGTTTGACATCACCGCCCCGGCGATGAAGACCGGGGGGAAATACGAACTGCGCCTCGACTACAACCAGATGCAGCCCAAGATGAACCTTGAGGCTACGGTGAACAACTGGAACGACCTCACCGACGAAGTGGAAATCAAATAACAACCTTTAAAATATTCAACCTTATGAAAAAGATGACTAAGTTTTTCGCCCTTGCCATTGCGGCAAGCGCGATGATAGCGTGCAGCTCCGACGACACAACCTCTTCACCTCAGGGCAACAAGATGCCGGTGCGCTTTAATGCCGGAATGAATGTGGGCAGCCATGACACGGAAAACTCATGGACCGCTGGTGACAAAATCGGTATCTTCATGACCGGGGCAGGGCAGACGCTCTCGTCTTCCGCCATCAGCGAAGGTGTCGATAACGTGGCATACGAGAACAACGGCGGCAACGGCTTCCTGCCCGTGAGCGGCGGCAAGACAATCTATTTCCCCATCGAGGGCAACGTGGATTTCTATGCCTACTATCCGCAGACCACAGTCACTGACTACAAGGTGGCTCTCAACGTGGCTGACCAGACAAGGCTGGAAGCCATCGACTTCATGTATGCCAAGACAACCGGCTGCAACAAGGCAAAGCCGCAGGTGGAACTGAAATTCAACCACAAGTTGGCTAAACTCGTGCTCGACATACAGCCCGGCGACGGTCTATCACAGGAGGACCTTGCCAACCTGACCATAAAGGTGAAGGGCCAGAAAACCACGGCGACATACAACCTCGCCGACGCGACTATCTCCGGCGAAGGCTCTCCTGCCGACGTGACGATGCACACCGCCACGGCAGGAAAGAAATACGAGGCTATCCTGCTCCCCACCGCTGAGACAAGCCGCGTGCTGGAGTTTGACCTCAACAACGGCCACGACGCTCCTTTCGTGTGGACGATGCCCACCAAACTGGATGCCGGCAGCAAGTATTACTACACCGTGGTGAAACTGAGCCGCACCGCAGTGGAGGTTTCCGGCACCATAGAGCCTTGGAACTTGGAGACCGACGACACAGAGCATATAGCAAAGTAATAACCGAATAAAAAAAACACAAAGAATATGAAGACTTTTAATTTCTTATATACCGCGGCCGCGGCATTGCTGCTTGCCGCTTGCTCTAACGAAAACGAGGGGATTGACAACAACAGTCCTGTCGCAGCCAAAGTGGTTGCCGATGTTTCCGGCAAGGCCAACGCCCCCACCACGGCGGAAAGCAATGACTGGACTGACGGCGATGCCATAGGCATATTCGTCACTTCGGCGGGCAATACCACAGGCTCGAATGTGAAGTATGTATATGCTGCCGGCAAGTTCGATTCCAACACTCCCATTTATTTTAAGGACAACAAGGAGCAGACTTTCAGTGCGTATTATCCTTACGTGGATGATGACAAAATCAACGAGGATGGCTGGTTGACAAATGATTGGACTATTGATTACAGTAATCCAAGCAATTCTTTGACTGCAAACGATTTCCTCTTCGCTTCGGGAGCGACTGCCAGCAAAGCGTCGCCAGAGATTAAATTCACTGACGATGGATCGAATGACAATCGCTTTAAGCACCGGATGAGTATGGTCGAGTTTACGGTCGTGCCAGGAGAAGGCATCGAGAGCAGCAAGAACGAACTTCAAAATATAATATTGGAGAGCATAAAGACCAAGGGCAAGATTAATGTAAGAACCGGTCTGACTGAAGCAACAGGAAATCTTGTCAAACAGAAGATACCTGTTGAGGGTACTTTGAATAAAGACAGAACCTGCAAGTTTATACTCTTCCCACAACAGTTTACGAGCAATAAATTGACCGTTAGTTGTGAAATATTGTATAACCAAACTACGCTTAATTGTTATACTACAACGATAAACCTGCCAAATGGATTCGAAGCCGGGAAGAAATACACCTATACTATCAAGGTTAACAATACCAGCATAGTGATAGAAAATGCGGACATAACAAGTTGGGGTGTTGGTGCTGATAATGAACCTCTTGATGCAGAATTCGCAGAGTAATGACAGCGAAAGTACCGGCATTTTGCGCAGGGCAGTTGAACTAAAAAACCAGACGATTATGAAGTATACAAGAAACATTTTCCATGCGATAATGGCCTTCATGGCTATGGGCTTCGCTGCCTGCACGCAAGATGAAGGTACTGCCGCTACCTCTCTCTGCGGACAGCCTATCAACGCCTCTTTCCATGTAGGCGGCGACGACTCGCGCTCCAGTAAACTGCGTGCCAACACGTTGGACGAGGGCGACAGCTGGGAGGATAAAGATGAAATAAAAGTAAGGATTTTTACCGATTATGACCCCGGTAGCACTGCGGTTCTTTCTTACAGCGGTGAAACAGAAACATGGTCTCGCAGTAAAAATTTCCGTTGGTTAGATGAAGCCGACAAACATACAATATTGGCTGTATATCCATCTGACAAGGATTTTTACATGTATAATTTACTGTATGATCTACCGACAGACCAAAGCAGCGAAGGTAAATTGAAAAACGCTGATCTCATAACTGGATATTGGCACTATTGGCCCAGTGATTATATAAAAATTCCTATGCAGCATCGTATGTCTTTGGTTACAATCATATATCATGTTGGCACTGCTGATTATCCTAATTTGGACATAAATAGCCTGAAAATTTGTTCACCTCACAGTGGGGCTGCTTTTGACAGAAGTTCAAACACAGATTGGACGATGGACACTTCCAATTATAATGAGACAATGGTAGATGCCTGCAAGTCACAAGATGGCGAGGTAAAGACTTTTTCTGCGATTATTGTGCCCGGAACGGTAGAAACAGGCAAGGACTTCTTAACGTTCTCAATGGGTGGGAAAAACTTTGTGGCAAATCCAAAGCAAAGTTCAGAAAGGATCTTTGAGGCAGGAAAACGCTACACCTATGAACTCAAAGTAGGAAGGGACAAAGTGGAACTGACTCAAATCGGCACTGACGCTATGACCGGCTGGACAACAGAAGAGGATCTATAACAAAAAGGAGGGCAAGAACATGAAAAAGACATTTCGATACATCATGCTGCTTATCGCCGCCATGGCGGTGGCGTCATGCTCAAGCGACATTGAAGACACAACCGAGCCGGCTGGCAAGAGCAATGTCCGGCTTGTAGTGGGCGATTTCCCGTCGTTCGGCGGCCAGCGGTCCCCTGTTTCCGGCATTACCCGCGCTATCGGCACGGCAGATGTGGGCAAGACTTCATGGGTTGCAGGAGACGAGCTGCTTGTGCAGATAAGTAACACATCTTACGGAACTAACAGTGCCACCTTTACTTACAATGGTACGAGTTGGGAATTGACAAGTGGTGAATTGGTTTATCGGGAAGGAGACCCTGCATATATACCTCACGTATATTATGCCCCTAATTATAAATGGGCTAACAACACATTAATGTTGAAAGCTGGTAAGGCAGCAGGAACGGATGAATATATTGAGGGAACGGCTAAAATCACCAATGATGGCAAGACTATAACCGTATCTTTCGCCAAGGCAATACGCAACTATTCACGCTTGCGCATAGCAACTATTCCTAATGAACAAATAACAGCTGTTGCCGAATATTTCACCCCTGCGGGCAGCAGCGATATAGAAAATGACGGAATTTATACACTTACTTCTGATGAGAATGGCAATGCCTTTTTATATGGTACTTTTGAAAATTATTCCGAAGTTACAGTGAAATATAGAGAAGCAGCTTTGACAACTTACACATTCTCGCAAGCAACAGAAAATGCTAAGAGTTATGCCTTGGATGCTACTGTTGTTTCGCTGGCTGACGAAGCTATCACTTACGAGCAAATTGCGGATGCCGTCAAGAAAGAATCTGACGCAGGCAAGACTTACATCAATCTCGCTCTGGCTCCCGATGCAGATGAAAGCGCATTGGAGGCAATACATTATGGGCTTGCTGAAGCAGGGGATTGGAGTATAAACCTTACTTTGATAGGATGTAAGAAGATTCCTTCAGGAGGATTTATGGGTTGGACCATGCTGAAATCCATAGCCCTCCCAGATGTTACAGAAATCGAGGAAAATGCTTTTTCAGGTTGTACTGGGCTTCAAAAAGTAGTTTTAGGCAATCTTACAAAAGTATATGGTAATGTCAGAAAGAATGGTATCTTTGATGGTTGTACCCCCAAAGCCATCGATTTGGTTTTATCAAAAGACCAGAAAGTCATGAATGGTGGCGAAATCGAAGGTAGGTATTGTTGGACTGCTGATATTATTAAAGATTATAGTGGTAGTGACGAACATAATGGAAGAGTATTCCTCGATTATGACTTCAAGTCTATTACATGTGATTATCAAGTTCCATAAAGTGTTGGCTGGATTATTTCAGCCAATATTGAATACGCTAAAAATGTTTAATTAGTGTTCGCTGAATAAATACCAAGTATTTAATGAGGCGATAGAATCACTTTTTGCTTATATAAATTGGTCGGAGGAAGAAAAGTAAGTATCTTTGCGGCGACAAAGGTCAGTGCATGTACGTTTATCCAAGGCGTATGGGCACTCTAAAACGGAAACAAGGGAGAGTACTCATGTGGTGTTCTCCCGTTTTTTATTTTAAAAGGAACAGGATAAAGAAAGCTACGACGACAGATGAACAGATAGCCAAATTGAAAGGACGGGGAATGTCTATATCGGATGACAGGCATGCCTCAGAACTGCTTATGGATATTGGTTATTATCGTCTCGGCTTCTATTGGTTTCCGATGGAGAAATCTTATCCCAACAAAGAAAGACGCAATCATGATTTCAAGAGTGGTGCAACTTTTGACAAAAGCGTCAGGTTGTATGAATTCGACAAGGAACTGAGAAACATCCTGTCACTCTATATCTATGATTTGGAGGTCAATCTCCGGACCAAAGTGGTGTATCATGTGTCCAACCGATACAAGGATAATCCGTTTTGGTTTGCGGACAACAGTATCGTTATGCAATCCTTTATCGACCATCTGAAGAAAAAGTACACGGAAGAGATAAAGAACAATGATGTAATCAGTAGGCATCACGCAAAACATCCGGAGCATGAATATGCGCCGGCTTGGAAAACGTTGGAGTATATCTCATTCGGGGATTTGATAAGGTTGATAGACAATCTAAAAAGCGAAGACTTGCGCAAAGAAATCTATCGCTTTTATGGATTCAACGAAATAAAGACTTTTCCGAACTATATTGATGCCATACGGCAAATGAGGAATAATTGCGCCCATGGACATCCTATTTTCGACCTTAAATTATACAAGTCCCTGCGAGCCGCTAAGTTCAAGACCGTTGTGAAAGGTGAACAGGGAGATTTATGGTCATCATTAAGAGGTGTGTTGCTGATTGTGCAATATTTCCTGTTTTATTTGCCCGGCGACAAGGGCATACAATTCAGCAAGGATGTCAAGAAGCTGATGAACCAGCACCGTAAAGAAGACATTATGGAATATGTGGGGTATATCAATGATATTCCATGGCTGGAACAAAAGCTGTGACAGCGACAATGTTTTATCTG
>CAVHWJ010000127.1:0-7401 GCA_963639565.1 uncultured Prevotella sp.
GGTGGGAAATGCTTTCGCGGCTCTTGCCCTCGGCGTAACCCTCGAAGAGTTCGCCAATCTGGAAGAACAGCATCACCGCCACCGCCTCGGGGAATTCCGTTTCGCTACCGGGAAAGAAACCGATGCAGAGCGCGCCCATCGTGGCCACCGCCATGAGAAAATCCTCGTTGAAAACGTCGCCGTGGAGTATCCCCTCAAGTGCCTCGCCCAGCGTTTCGTGGCCCACTAGTATATAAGGTATAAGGTAGACGATGAGCAACTGCCATGTGGCGAGGTCGCAGGTGTTCTCCACAAAGACCGCCACAACCAAAAACAAAAGTGCAATGAGAATGATGATGACCTTTGATTTCAATGAGCCTTCGCCATCGCCGTGAGTGTGGTCGTGGTGGTGTTCGTGAGTATGCTCATGGTGATGACCACGCTCATGGTCATGGTGGTCATGGTGATGTTCATGTCCGTGATGATGTCCGCAGCAGCAACCGCAGCCGTGGGCATGAACGTGATTTTCGGCGGCATTGATGTTTCCGCCCTGTTCCTTTGCTTTTTCCATATCATTAATCATTAGGGCGTGTTCTAAAAATTCCACGCATTATTAATTTATAGTGCAAAGGTACACAGAAGGCATTGCAACCCGGTTGCAAAAACGGAAATCACTTGAACGCCTGCCACTCCGGTGCGTCGGGAAGCGGAGCCTCAACGCAGACGGTCTGCTTCGACACTGGATGCACGAACTCCACACGGCGCGAGAGGAGCGATATACTGCCGTCGGGGTTGCTGCGCTTCGCGCCGTATTTCAGGTCGCCCTTAATGGGACAGCCGATGCTCGCCAACTGACAGCGTATCTGATGATGACGGCCCGTGAGGAGGTTTATCTCAAGGAGAGTGTAGTTGTCCGACCGCCCTATCACCCTGTATTTCAGCACCGCCTTTTTAGCTCCCGGCTTCTCGCGGTCGTAGGAATAGCTTTTGTTCTGTTTCTCGTTCCTCACGAGCCAGCTCTCGATTGTGCCTTCCTCCTCTCGCGGCGCATCCTTCACGAGCGCCCAGTATGTCTTGTGTACGTCGCCGTTGCGGAACATGTCGTTGAGCCTCGACAGTGCCTTCGACGTGCGCGCGAAGACCACGAGTCCGCTCACGGGTCGGTCAAGCCTGTGAACCACCCCGAGAAACACGTTTCCCGGTTTGGCGTACGCCTCCTTGATGTATTCCTTCACCGTGTCCGACAGCGGCTTGTCGCCCGTCTTGTCGCCCTGCACTATCTCGCCGCTCCGCTTGTTTACGATAATGATATGGTTGTCTTCGTAGACTACGTTCATAACTCCTCTTATAAAAAATCAGCCCCTCCGCATCCTCCTTACCTTATATTATATATATGGAGGATGCGGACGAGCCTTTGTTGTGATTATTCTTTTATAGCGTTCCCTGTTTTGGGGGAAGACATTACATATTCATGCCGCCGTCAATCTGGATCACCTGTCCGCTTACGTAGCTTGACAAATCCGAAGCAAGGAAGAGGCACACGTTTGCTATGTCCTCCGTCTGTCCGCCGCGGCGGAGCGGAATCTTCTTCATCCACTCCTTGCGGATGTCCTCAGAGAGCTGTGCCGTCATGGCAGTCTCGATGAAGCCCGGGGCAACGGCATTGGCGCGCACTCCCTTGGGACCGAGTTCCTGTGCGATAGACTTGGCGAGGGCAATCATGCCGGCCTTGGAGGCGGCGTAGTTGCACTGTCCGGCGTTGCCGTGAACGCCCACCACCGACGCCATGTTGATGATAGAACCGCCGCGCTGGCGCAGCATGATCGGCGAACAGGCGTGGATGAAATTGAAAGCCGACTTCAGGTTCACGTTGAGCACAGCGTCCCACTGTGCCTCGCTCATGCGGAGCATCAGTCCGTCTTTTGTTATTCCGGCGTTGTTCACCAGTATGTCGATAGACCCGAAATCTGCGTGTATCTGCTTCACGACCTTCTCCGTCTCCTCAAAGTCTGCGGCGTTGCCGGCATAGGCGCGGCAGGTCACTCCGAGAGCCTCGATTTCCTTGCGTGTAGCCTCCAGTCCGGCAGCCATTTCGTCGTTGAGCACGAGGTCGGTGAACGCCACGTTTGCGCCTTCCGACGCGAATTTCATTGCCACGGCCTTACCGATGCCGCGCGCTGCTCCCGTTACGAGGGCAGTCTTGCCTGTTAATAATCCCATTTTTCCTTTATTTGTTTATTGTTCTGTTTGTTTGTTCGTTATCTTGCCCAGCGCACCGTAGACCACCTTCGCCACGAGGGGCTTGCTGGCCTCCGGCGTGATGCCCTGCCCCAGGCGGCCGCAGATATACGGCACCTCGAGACCCTTGATGCAGTAGTGGGTGATGTCCGCCACAAGTTCCACGTTGTCGATGTCGAACTCGCCCTCTCGCTTGCCGTCGGTGTAGACCTTGCGGAAGAGTTCTATCTCGTCCTCGTCGAAATTCTTTCTCACCTTCTCCACCATCCAGATGTTGCGGAAGAAGGCGGCGCGCAGGTTGCCGTTTCTCACCACCGTCTCCTTAATCATGTTCAGGTGGGTGTATATCAGTTCGATAATCTTGTCCTGCGGACGGATTTTCTTCGCCGCCACCTCGTCGAGTTTGTCGGAGAGCCTTTCCAGCTCGCCCTCAATCACGGCGTAGTATATGTCCTCCTTGCTTTTAAAATAGGTATACAGCGTGCGTCGTCCCTTGCCCGAGGCCAGGGCGATGTCGTTCATCGTGGTGTTCTCCAGTCCGTTCCTTGCGAAGAGCTGTCGCGCCACGTCTACCAGTTTTTGTCTTGTTTTGGATATTGACATACGTGTGTGAATTACGGCGTTTGATAAATGTCGCGCCGATGCTGCGCACTTCCGTTTGCACATCGGCATTTACGTGTGCAAAATTATTAAAATCCGCCGAAGTGACAAAATATTTTCACGCTTATATGCTTTTTTAACGGAACGGCTCTTTCACTTAAAGGGGCTTCCATAACTCGCCAAAGCTATCGGAAAAGTTAAGTTCATAACTTTTGAACATAGGTTCAGAACTTTTGAACTTATGTTCAGAACTTATGAACTTATGTTCAGAACTTTTGAACATAGATTGCCCTGTATGTTTGATTAAATGGTGAGACCCGTCGAATGAAAGAGCCGTGTCACTTTCATCCGAACTCTACTCATGGGGTCAGAGGGGCAGATTCCTCTGGCCCTAATTGTTTATAACGGACTGACATCACAAGGCTTTATCTAAAAGGGCTTTGCCGGCGACGAACCGCCGCTCAGTCAGTCGTCCATCGGCCGATGGGAGACCTCCCATCGGCCGATGGACGCTCATCAAACCGCCCTTTTAAAAGAAAGAGCCGCGCCCTACTCCACTTTCCAATCGGTTATATTCCCCACGGTAGAGTCGAAATTGATGCCAACCTTGGTAACAGGCTTTCCGCAGAGGGCAAAACGCCGGGCGTAGTCCTTCAGGTTTATTTGCCTCATGGCGGTCTGCGCGTCTTTGTTGAGTTTCAGTTCGATAACATAAAGGTCGGTGCGCGTGAGCAACACGATGTCCACCCTGCCCTTTGGCGTATGCACCTCAACATCAACAACGAAATTGGTGATTAACGAGAAGATAACGAAGAGCATCTGCTGGTAGTGTCCCTCATAGTTGGTCACGTTGCAATACGGCACCGTGGCGAGGAAATCCTGAAGGAGCTGCAAAGCCCCATCCATGTCGTTTTTGCGGATAAGCGAACCCATACGGGCGATGGTAACGTCGCCTCGCTCAGCGAACATTCCGTCGAGATAGTTGGGCAGGAGACTGTCGTACAGCCCCACTCTGATTTCCTTGTTGGGGATATCGAGGGTGTAGAGGGTGGTGTCCCTGTCGTAATCTTTGATTGTTATATATCCGCTCTGGTAGAGCAAAGGGGTAATGGTCTTCATTTTCTCCGTCGGTGCGTCAAATGCTGATGCTGGTGCCTCTATGGGAGCGATGTTTGTGGGAAGCACGTCGAACTTCCTCAACATATTGATAAGGAATGTCGGCGTACCCGAACTGTACCAATAAGATTTCAGCTCTCTTTCGGAAAAGCAGTTCAGCAAACTGTAAGGGTTGAACACGTCGGGGGATTTCGCGGCGAAATGATAGCCATCGTAATGTTCTTTCAGTCTGTTGATGGTTTCCTCTCTCGTAAGTTCCAGTTCCGTTGCCAACGCATCTATGTCGTCAGACATCTCCGTGAGCAGTTCCTCTTTGGTGATGCCGCAGATGCCGGCGTAGTCTTTGTTCATGGATATGTTAGCGATGTTGTTCAGTTCGCTGAAGATGCTGACCTGTGAGAACTTCGTGATGCCGGTGAGGAAGACGAAGCGGAGGTAAGACTCGCGGGCTTTGAGGGGACTGAAGAAATTGCGCATGATGTTGCGCAACGCATCCAGCTGCGTGTCCTCGTGCGCCACGTCGAGCATGGGCGCGTCATATTCGTCGATGAGCACCACCACCTGTTTGCCGGTCTTTTCGTAGGCGGTCATAATCAGGTCTTTCAGGCGGAGGTTTGCGTCAATCTTGTCGCTCTTGTAGCCGAACCTCGCCTCTTGCTCTTCCAACAGGTCTGCCAAGTATCTTTCGAGCTGGTCTTTCTCCATGTGCTTGCCACCGCTCAAGTCGAAATGAAGAACCGGATATTCCGTCCACTCGCTCTCCAGTTTCTCTATCGCCAGTCCCTTGAACAGGTCTTTCCTCCCCTCGAAGTAACTCTGAAGCGTGGAAACCAGCAACGACTTGCCGAAGCGGCGCGGGCGCCCCAGAAAGAAATGCTTTCCGCCGCTATGAGCCATACGGTAAACGTATTCCGTCTTGTCGATGTAGAGGAGATTCCTACTGATGATTTCCTCGAATGTCTGTATGCCGATAGGGTATAATTTCAAAGCCATAATCTTCTTTCTTTTGGGGGTTATAGGGAAATATCCGTTGCAAAGATAGCTTAAATCAGACACAATGCAAACAAGCCAACCTGTTTTTATTATCGGATGTCACAATCAACCGGACAGCCCTCCCACGCCAATTACCAAAAACAAATTATCAAAAACAAATAATTTTATTTAGATAATCGGAACAGTAACTACCCATCACCCTCCTAAAACTCGCCGTTGTAGAAATCGAGTATCTTCATGCGGATGAGATACTGGTATTTCGCCTGAACGGCATCGTTCTGCGCTTGCACCCATTTCTGCCTTGCCTCGTCGAGTTCAAAGATGGTGGAACGGCCGGCATCATAGGATTTCTGCCTGTAATCGTAGTCAATGCGGCTGGCTTCCTCCGACTTCACAGCGGCCTTGTAGGTGCCGGTGGCTGTCACAGCGTTGTAATAAGCCTGTTGCAGTTCCTGCCGGAGCTGCATCCGCGCGTTGTCGAAATCCAGACGCGCCGCCGTCTCCGAGAGCTTGGCGTTGCGCACGTTATTGCGCGTGGCAAAGCCGTTGAAGAGCGTGTAAGACACCCTCAAGCCTATCACAGGGCCGAAATTGTTCCACACCTGTTTCCCAAAATTCATCAGCCATGGCCTGAGGTTTTCATTTGTAGTATAACCATAAGAGCTTCCGAGAGAAGCGAAGAGGGATATTTCGGGGTAGAAACCGCTACGCATAGCCTTTGTGGTGTATTCAGCAGCATTGGCGGCAGCGTTGGCGGCAAGCACGCCCGGGTATCTGTCGGCAATGGCGGAAAAGGTTGTTTCCGCATCGGGTATCACGATATTGTCGGGCACCGTCCCCTCCTGAAGCGCGGCATCAGCCACTTGCAGCGCGTCCACGTCCTCCATGTTCATCACCTGGGCGAGGTTCACAAGACAGAGGAGCACATTGCCCTTGTCCTTCTCCCACTGCGACTGGCACGAAGCCAACTGGGAGGTTGCCGTCGCCACCTCGCTTTGGGGACGCTTACCCTCATTCATAAGTACCGTGGCCTTGTCGAGGAGTTCCTGCGACAGTTCCACCTGCCGGCCACTGACGTCGGCAAGTCCCTGGTTGTAGAGCACGTTCATGTAGCTGCACGCCACCTGTATGCGCAGGTCATTGCGCGCCTTGTCCATCTGTGCCGTGAGCGCCTCAAGACTGAACTGCTCCGCTTTCTTCTGGTTCTTCAGCTTCCCGGCGTTAAAGAGCGACATCTGCGCGTCTACGCCAAGCTTTGCGGAATACACCGCCACGTTGTCGGGCATCTCAGAGTAGTTTATCTCATTGTTTGTCGTGGAATAGTGAGGCATGGCTTCCCCTTCGAGCGAAGACGTCACTGTTGGCAGCCACGCATGACTGGCAGTGTTGAGTTTGTTGCGCTGCTGCTCTATCGCCACGCGGCGTTTCTGTATGTCGATGCTGTGCTGCTGCGCATAGTCGATGCACTGCTGCAAGGACATCGCGCCCTGTGCCGCAGCACTGCCGCAGCCGGCGGCGAGACACGCCGCCGCCACCATTTTATATATCGGTTTCATAATCTGACGTATGTGTGTTACTGTTGTTTTCCCCTTAGCAGCATGCCCTTTGTCACGCCGCCCTTAACCTGTACCACTATGCCGTTGCTGATGCCCAGCGTGACAGGCACGCGCTCGAATTTCTGGTTGTCGGTGTCGTCGGCGGGACTCACGAGCTTGTAGACATACGGCTTGCCGTCCTCGAACACCACCGCGCTCTCGTTCACCGCCAACACGTTCTTCGCCTCCTCAAGCGTTATCACGGCGTTGGCACTGTAACCCGAACGCAGATACATCCCCCGTGGCACCCTTATCGCGCCCTCTATCGGGAACATCTTCGTGCCGTTCACCAACTTGCCCTCGGGCGAGATATATTCAAGGGTGGCGTCCACCTTGCTGTTCTGTATCGCGCCGATGGAGAGTTTCATGTTCATGCCGCCTGACAGTTGGGAAACAGACGACTCGTCCACATTGCCCACGAAGATGACATTTGACATATCACCAACGACGGCGATTGTAGTGCCGTTGGAGAACAGAGACGAACCGCTCACCGACGCGCCAACCTTAACCGGAACGTCGAGCACAGTGCCGTTCATGCTGGAACGCACCTCGGTGGTGTTTACATTGCCCGAACGCTTGCTCGCACCCTTAGTCACCACATCAATCTGGCATTTCGCCGCCTCGAGTTCCTCCTTTGCCTGTTTCAGCTCGTTCTGCTGTTTCTCGTTCTCCTCGCGGCTCACCACGCCCTGGTCAAAAAGTTTCTGGCTGCGTGCGGCGTCGCGCTCCACCTGCTGCAACTTTATCGAAGCCTGTTCCGCCTGGCTCTGCGCCTGGTTGAGCTGGCTCATGTCGGGAATCACCTTTATCACCGCCACAACGTCGCCCACCTTAACATGGTCGCCGGCCTTGACGCGCAACTCTGTTATGAGACCCGTAA
>CAVHWJ010000128.1:0-7374 GCA_963639565.1 uncultured Prevotella sp.
TGAAAGCTAATGGGGAGGCGGTTTATTAGGAGGGAATGGGAAAAAGATGTAAATTTGCAGGGAGAAAGGAAATAAGAAAAAGGGAGGAAGGAAAAGAACGACAAAAAAAACAAATAAAAACAGGCATTGAGGAATGGATGAGATAAAGAAGATTAGCAGTATTGAGGAGTATAATGAGATGTTCGGGTATGAGACGCTGCATCCGCTGGTGAATGTGGTGGAGTTTGACGAGAAGACTCCGATGCCGGAGCATTTCATCATCAACTACGGGTTTTACGCACTGTTCATCAAGGACACGAAGGGGTGCGAAATGATATACGGCAGACAGGCGTATGACTATGACGAGGGGACGGTGACGAGTTTCGCTCCGGGACAGGTGGTGGAGACGACAGTGAAGAAAGGGACGCTGCCGAGGGGACGCGGACTGATATTCCACCCCGACATCATCAAAGGTACGCCGCTGGGCAAGGAGATAAGGAACTACACGTTTTTCTCGTATTCGTCGAACGAGGCACTGCACATGTCGGAGGAGGAAAGGAGGCTGCTGACGGACTGTCTGGACAAGATAAAGACGGAGCTGACGCAGCCAAGGGACACGTTCAGCAAGAAGCTGATTTCAAAGAACATAGAACTGATGCTGGACTACTGCATGAGGTTCTATACAAGGCAGTTTGAGACGAGGGCGGTGGCGAACCGGAGCATCATAGTGAAGTTTGAGGAGCTGCTCGACGACTACTTCAAGGACGGACAGGCGAAGAGAGGCGGTGTGCCGACGGTGAAGTATTTTGCCGACAAGATATGCCTGTCGCCAAACTATTTCGGCGACGTGGTGAAGAAGCAGACGGGGAAGAACGCGCTGGACTACATCCACACGAAGCTCATCGACATAGCCAAGGAGAAGCTGCTCGGCACGGACGAGACGGTGAACCAGATTTCATACGAGCTGGGGTTCCAGTATTCGCAGCATTTCAACCGCCTGTTCAAGAAAAACACAGGATATACGCCGACGACATACAGGAAAAGAGTTTGAAACGTGCAGGAAAAGTTATGTTCATAAGTTTTGAACGTAAGTTCATAAGTTCTGAACATAGGTTCAAAAGTTTTGAACATAAGTTCGCAAGTTTTGAACATAACTTGAACGGCAGCTTTGACAACCACGGAAAAACCGCTAACTTTGCAAGGACGATACAAAACAAAAACAATAACACTACATACGACAGAGAACATGAAAAGAAAATCCATTATCAGGGCGCTGTGCCTTTTGGCGGCAGTGATGATAGGCGCAGCGGCCAACGCGCAGACGACAGTGACGGACAAGGAGACCGACGCGCCGGTGACATACGCCTCGGTGTTTGACAAGGCGACGGGCAAGTTCCTCGGCACGACCGACGGTTCGGGCAACCTGCCGGGCAAGGCGGAGACAGCCGCGACAATCTCCATACAGCACCTGAACTACGAGACGGCGACGGTGGACATGGCGACGGTGGAAGGCGGCAAGATAAGTCTGACGCCGCTGGTGCGCAGAATAAAAGAGGTGACGGTGAACAAGGAGAAGCACGACTACGTGCGGCTGAAAGTCTACGTGCGCCAGTTGGCATGGATGACCGACACGCTGGCGAAAGTGACCAAGGCAATCTGCCACCTGTATATGAAGCCCACGAAGAAGGGCGGTTCGCCCAAGACGACGGTACTGTCGCAATCCACCGTGTTCAACAAAAGCGCGCTGGAGGGCAAGAACCGCAAGATGACGAGAGCCGTGATACGCGTGCGCCCCGACATGTTTCTGAGGTTCCAAGGTCCGAAATGGGTGAAGAAACTCCCCACCGACAGCGTGGAGAGGCAAGACCTGGAGAGCCTCGGCGGCGACTGGGGGATAGACTACGCGCGCTACGACTGGAAGAACAAGCGTTGCGACGTGGTGGAAGACAGCGTGCGCTTCCGCAAGAACTGGACGATACCGTTCCTCGGGGTTTCGATAGGCAGGATGCACAGCACCGAAACATACGACATCACGCACGGCGCGCCGAAGTTCACCAACCTGACCAACTACCTTCAGGGCTTCCGCGTGACCCACAATAAATCAGACACGAGCGTGGACTTGTATCAGGAATTCTTCGTGCTTGAAGCGGACTACGCCTCGAAGGAAGACCTGGAGAAGGAGAAAGAAGCGAAGAGGGAGAAATTCGTTGAGCCGGAAGGCTTCCCGCCGCTCAACGAGGGCGTGGAAGAATCGATGAAAAAGATGGGAAGGCTGACGGAACAGGAGTTCGACGAACTGTGGTTCGGCGACGACACGAAGAAATAAGGACACAGCCCATACGGCGAGGCAAAAACCGCAAAATCTGCCCAATATCAACAAAAAGTTGGTTTGGGCAGATTTTTTATGCCGCCATGGTTGATAATATCAAGCCTTTTTGTAACTTTGCAGCCAAATACATTTTTAACAAGAATAGGGAAATAGAAAGAAAATGGCTGGAACAAAAAAGATCAAGACTGCACTGGTATCAGTCTTCCACAAAGACGGACTTGACGAGCTGCTCGCCAAGCTGAACGCCGAAGGAGTGAAATTCCTCTCGACAGGCGGCACACAGAAATTCATCGAGTCGCTCGGCTACGAGTGCCAGGCGGTGGAAGACGTGACCACCTACCCCTCAATCTTGGGCGGACGCGTGAAGACCCTCCACCCCAAAATCTTCGGCGGCATACTGGCGCGCCGCGACAACGGGGGCGACAAGGAGCAGATGGCGCAGTATGAGATACCCGAGATAGACTTGGTCATCGTAGACCTGTACCCGTTTGAAGACACCGTGGCGAGCGGAGCGTCGGAGGCCGACATCATAGAGAAGATTGACATCGGCGGCATCTCGCTCATCCGCGCCGGGGCGAAGAATTTCAAGGACGTGGTAATCGTGCCGAGCAAGGCGGAATACGGCGTGCTGCTCGACATACTCAACAAGAAAGGCGCGGAGACCGACATCGAGGAACGCCGCGACTTCGCCACACGCGCCTTCGGCGTGAGCAGCCACTACGACACAGCCATCCACGCCTGGTTCGCCAAATAAAGACACGCGCGACAGGCCGGGACAATACACATTATATATATAAAAAAGGATTATGGGATTCTTTTCATTTATTCAAGAGATAGCGATGGACCTGGGCACCGCCAACACTATCATCATCAGCGATGACAAGATTGTGGTGGACGAGCCGTCTGTCGTGGCGCTTGACCGCCGCACGGACAAGATGATAGCCGTGGGCGAGAAGGCCAAGATGATGTATGAGAAAACGCACGACAACATACGCACCATCCGTCCGCTCCGCGACGGAGTGATAGCCGACTTCACCGCCTGTGAGCAGATGATGCGCGGCCTGATAAAGATGGTACACACCGGGAGCCGCCTCTTCACGCCGTCGCTGCGCATGGTGATCGGCGTGCCGTCGGGTTCGACGGAGGTGGAGCTGCGCGCCGTGAGAGACTCGGCGGAGCACGCCGACGGACGCGACGTCTACCTTATCTTTGAGCCAATGGCGGCAGCAATCGGCATCGGCATCGACGTGGAAGCCCCTGAGGGCAACATGATTGTGGACATCGGCGGCGGAAGCACCGAAATCGCCGTTATCTCGTTGGGCGGAATAGTGTCGAACAACTCAATCCGCACCGCCGGCGACGACCTGACGGCCGACATACAGGACTACATGAGCCGCCAGCACAACGTGAAGGTGAGCGAGCGCATGGCAGAGCGCATCAAGATACACGTGGGTTCCGCGCTGACCGACTTGGGCGACCAGGCACCGGAGGACTACATCGTTCACGGCCCTAACCGCATCACCGCCCTCCCAATGGAAGTGCCGGTGTGCTACCAGGAGATAGCCCACTGCATCGACAAGACGATAGCCAAGATAGAGAACGCGGTGCTCTCGGCACTTGAGAACACTCCGCCGGAGCTGTATGCCGACATCGTGAAGAACGGCATCTACCTGACGGGCGGCGGCGCGCTGCTGCGCGGACTCGACAAGCGACTGACGGACAAGATAAACATACCGTTCCACATCGCCGAAGACCCGCTGCACAGCGTGGCCAAGGGAGCCGGCATCGCCCTGAAGAACGTAGACCGCTTCTCATTCCTGATGAGATAAAGACAAAGACAAAGCGAAAGGCAAAAAGTAAAACGAGCCGGAGGCATTCGCGCCGCCGCCATTTTACTTTTTTCCTTTTTCTTTTTCCACTTACAGAAGAAAATGCACAACCTATCAGCATTCCTCACACGCTACAACCACTGGTTCGTATTCATCCTGCTCGAGGCCGTGAGCTTCGTGCTGCTGTTCCGTTTCAACAGTTTTCAGGGCAGCGTGTTCTTCTCCTCGGCAAACGCCGTGGCGGGGAAGATATACGAATACAACTCCTCAGTGACGACGTTCTTCAACATGTCGCAGAACAACAAGCGGCTCAGCGAGCGCAACCTGAAACTGGAACAGCAGGTGCAGGCACTCTCGCAATACATCGCCGCGCGCAACGGCGACTCACTCACCCTTGACAACTGCCAGAAGAACGCCCTGGCCAGCTTCAAGCTCATCCCTGCCAAGGTGATAGCCAACTCCATAGACAGGGAAGACAACCTGATAACCATTGACAAGGGGCGCGCCGACGGCGTGGCGGAAGACATGGGAGTGGCGTGCGGCACGGGCGTTGTGGGAGTGGTCTACATGGTGTCGGAACACTACGCCATAGTGATACCCGTGACGAACGTGAAGTCGAACGTCAGCGTCACGATACGCAAGCGCGGCTATTTCGGTTTCCTCCACTGGAAGCGTCCGCCGGCAGACATAGCGTACATCGACGACGTGCCGCGCCACGCCAAGTTCGCGTTGGGCGACGAGGTGGTGACAAACGGCTATTCGTCAATCTTCCCCCCGGGCATCATGGTGGGCAAGATACTCCACGTGTTCAACTCCTCCGACGGACTGTCATACCGCGTGCAGCTGCGCCTCTCCACCGACTTCGGCAACCTTCGCCACGTATGCGTGATAGACAACGCCACTCTGAAGGACAAGGCTCTGCTGCTCAAGGCGGCGCAGGACTCCCTCGCGCCGAGAGACGGCAGCAAGTAAACCTCCTTTAGAGGCGACATACCATTCCCCCCAAAGAAACAAAACAGAAAAGAAAGCATGAGTGTAGACTTTTTCAAGAACGTGTTGCTTTTCGCCATAATGGCCCTCGCGCAGGTGCTGGTGCTCAACCACATCCACCTGTTCGGCTGCGCCGTGCCGCTGCTGTATGTGTATTTCATACTGCGGCTCAACAGATACTACCCCCGGTGGGCGTCGCTCCTGTGGGGATTCCTGTTGGGACTCGCCATAGACATATTCTCGAACACCCCCGGGCTCGCCGCCGCCACGATGACGCTCGTCGCCCTCGTGCAGCCAAGCGTTATGGAAATGTTCATCGCCCACGACAACAAAGACGACGTGAAGCCCACGCTGCGCAACATGGGACCGGGAAAATACGCCACCTACGCGCTGATATGCGTGTTCCTGTTCTGCCTCGTGTTCTTCACGCTCGAGTCGTTCACGTTCTTCAACTGGCTCCAGTGGATTTCCAACATCCTGGGCAGCACCGCGCTGACCCTCGTGCTCGTCATAGTGCTTGAAAACGTGAGGAGAGACTGACGATGGCAAAGGACTATTCTCTCGAAAAACGGCAATACGTAATCGGCGGGGCGGCAATCGCCATTATTGCGATATACATCCTGCGCCTCTTCGTGTTGCAGATTATGAGCGAGGACTACAAGAAGAACGCCGACAGCAACGCCTTCCTCAAGAAGATAGAGTTCCCGGCGCGCGGAGCAATATCCGACCGCAACGGCAAACTCCTTGTCTACAACCAGCACGCCTACGACATCATGGTGGTGATGAACGAGGAGAAGGGACGGCTCGACACGGCGGCGTTCTGCCAGACGCTCGGCATAACGAAGGAGTTTTTCATCAAGAGGATGAACGACATAAAAGACCGCTCGAAGAACCCCGGCTACTCGCGCTTCACGCAGCAGCTCTTCATGAACCAGGTGACGAGCGACGAGTTCAGCGTGTTCCAGGAAAAGATATACCGCTTCCCCGGTTTCTACACCCAGAAGCGCAGCGTTAGGCAGTACAAATACCCCTACGCCGCCCACATGCTCGGCGACGTGGGCGAGGTGAACGACGCCGACATCGAGGAAGACAGCTATTACCAGCCGGGCGACTACATCGGCAAGCTCGGGCTGGAGAAATACTATGAGAAAGAACTGCGCGGCACGAAGGGAGTGCATATCCTGCTGCGCGACGCCCACGGCCGCATACAGGGCAACTACCAGGACGGCAAGCTCGACACGCCCCCCGTGGCAGGAAAAGACCTGCGACTGGGCATCGACATAAACCTCCAGGCTCTCGGCGAGAGGCTGATGCAGGGCAAGATAGGAAGCATCGTGGCGATAGAGCCGTCCACGGGCGAGGTGCTCGCCATGGTGTCGTCGCCCACCTACGACCCGCGCCTTATGACAGGCCGTATGCGCGGCAAGATGCACCGATGGCTGATGCGCGACCCTCACCGTCCGCTGCTCAACCGCTCCATAATGGGACAGTACCCTCCCGGCTCAACCTTCAAGACATCACAGGGACTGACGTTCCTCACCGAAGGAATCATCACCCCCTCCACCGCCTTCCCCTGCAACCACGGCTTCTCGTGCCGCGGACTCCATGTGGGGTGCCACGGCCACGCCTCGCCGCTGAGCCTCGTGCCGGCCATAGGCACGTCGTGCAACGGCTTCTTCTGCTGGGGACTGTATTACATGATAGGCAACAGGAAGAAATACAAGACCGTGGAGGACGCGATGAACACATGGCGCGACTACATGGTGAGCATGGGCTTCGGCTACAAGCTCGGCATCGACCTGCCCGGAGAGAAGCGCGGACTTATCCCCAACGCGCAGTTCTATGACAAGGCATACAAGGGTTCGTGGAACGGACTCACCATAATTAGTATCTCAATCGGCCAGGGCGAGGTGAACCTCACGCCGTTGCAGATAGCCAACCTCGGGGCGACGATAGCCAACCGCGGCTTCTTCTACACGCCCCACGTGGTGAAGAACGTGAAGGGCGAACCGCTGAGGCAGGAGTTCCGCGAGAGGCATTACACCAAGGCCAACCGCCGGTCGTACGACTACGTGGTGGCCGGTATGCGCAAATCGGCTCTCGACGGCACGTGCAAGATGCTCGCCCACTACGACTTCGAGCCGTGCGGCAAGACGGGAACGGCGCAGAACCGCGGACACGACCACTCCGTGTTCATGGGCTTCGCGCCGATGAACAACCCCAAGATAGCCATCGCCGTGTATGTGG
>CAVHWJ010000129.1:0-7362 GCA_963639565.1 uncultured Prevotella sp.
TCGTCAAGCGTACCGTTGAGGGGGAATGTAACGCTGGCCTCGGTGTTGTCGAGGTTGTCGCCCTTCTTCTCCACCACGGGGAGTGTCATTTCGATGAAGCGGTAGTAAGAACCGTCGTTTCCAATCACGATGTCAATCGTCTCGCTTTCCGAAGCCACGGTGTATGATATTGTCTTGGCAGACGTGTAGTCGCTCTGTCCGTCGATTGTGGTGGCAGTCTTGCCGTCAGCGCCGAGGTCGCCGTATGCCTCGATTCTCGCCACTGCGCCCTTGCATGAGGGAACGGTGAACTTCGTGCCTGAGTTCCACTGGCACCAGTCTGTCCAGCTGCCGTTGTTAATCTTGCCGCTTGTGGCGTCCATGTCCAGCTTCACGTCGATTGTCTCGCCGCCCACGGTGGCCTGTGTCACGTAGATGCCTGTCTTGCCCTGAAGGCTGAGGGCCGGCGCGCCGTTCTGCTTCTGGAAATCCCAGAGCAGCGTCACGGGTTCCGTGCGGTCGGCGAGAGCCTTGGCGTTGTCGGTGAATACCGGGGTGAGCGTCATGGCGGCTGTCACCGTCACTTCCTCGCCGGGCTTGTACTGCGATGTGCCGTCGGTCCATGCCGTGAGCGTCTTGCCGCTAACATAAAGGGTACGGTTTGTGGGAACGGTGAATGTCTTGCCGCTCTCCACGGTCTGGGCTTCGGGTGCTGTTCCCTCTGCCTCAACGCCGCTGATGTCGAACGTCACCTTGTATTCTTCTGCCAGTTCAGAGGCTTCCGTCTTTTCCACGGCGATATACGGGGGGTAGCTTCCGCCGCTAATCGTCAGCGTGGTTGCGTCAGTGCCTTTGTAGTATGCGCTTGCCACGAGGGGATTGCTTGTTGAGTAGCATCCTTCGCCGGTTTTGGTGCTGAACGTGGCTACTGTCTCGCCGGCGGCGTTCTTCACCGTCACGTTGCCGCCCCAGTTGCAGGTTCCCATGCTCACCTTCACCGGTCCTTCCACCGGCACGGTGCATGAGAAATTGCCCCAACCGTGTTGGTCGGAGTGGTATTTGCCTTTCAGCACGATGTTGGCTGTCGCGTCGCTGGCGGTGACACGGGTCTGCGTCCCGTCGTCGCCTATCGCAACGCCAAACTCGAAACTCTCTCCGGAGGTCTTTTCTGCCTCCGTCAGCAGATTGCCGTTTGTCAGGTCAATCTTGATGTCCTTGAACGCGGCCAGTGCCGGGAGCGAACCCAGCAGACACACAAACAAGAGGACATTCCTGATGATTTGTCGTTTCATAATTTAATTATTGGTTAATAAGATGTTAAAAAAATATCCATGTTGATAGTGTTCGATTACGCTTTTAGATGCCGCAAAGGTATAAAAAAAGGAGCGATACGCAAGCGGCGTATGCTCCTTTATTTTAATGTTTTGGAGAATTGTCCCCTTATTTCAGCAAAATATTACCCCTTTGTCATGGGTTTTCCGTGGCGGCTTCGGTGTGGCGCGCCATGAGTTTTTCCTTGATGAACTTGCGCGCCTTGCCTATCTGGAAGCGGTATGACTCGTGGGCGAGGAAGAAATACACCACCGCCTGAACCCACAGCGCGCGGTATTCCTGCGCCACGTCGGCGAGCGTCGCCCCCATGGAGTTCATCCTCACGAAACCGCGTATGCCGAACGTGGAGGGGAACAGCCACGACAGTCCCTGCCAGAACGCCGGGATGTTGTTCTGCGGCCACGACACGCCCGACATGAAGAGCAGCGGCACCGACGAGAACACCACTAAGAGCATCACGTTCTCGCGGTAGCGTATCAGCGTGGATATTGTCATGCTGAAGAATATGCACGCAAGGAGGTAGGGCAGACAGAACTTCACGAGTTCGCCGAGGGTTATCATACTGATGAAGTTGAACAGGTGCGGAATGGCGCAGAGCAGATAAGCCGTCATCACGATGTATATCATAAGGTAGGCGAACGCCTTGCCCCACACTATACGCATCACCCCACGATGGCGACGGGAGATCGGCACGAGGAAGCCGTAGTTGTTACGCTCCCTGGCCGTTCCCGCCGCCATGCCCACGCCGAGTAGTAATGTCTGTTGTATGATGAGTATCAGCACGCCGGGGATGATGAAGTTGCCGTAGCCGGCGGTGTTGTTGAATATCGGCACTTCCTCGAAGTCGAGCGGCTTCGTGGTTATCTCGTTCTCGCGGTCGGTGTAGTTGCCGGCCAGCTGTATCTGTATCTTCGAGTTCATGTTGCCCTGTATCGCCGTGCAGGTCTGGAGTATCGCCTTGTAGGCCAGCATTATGCTCATGTCGCAGTAAACGCCCACGTGGGTCTGCTCCATGCGGTTGAGCTTTGTCTGGAAATCTTCGGGGAAATACACCGCGCCGAAGACTTCGCCGCTGCCGATGCGGCTCTTGGCTTCCTCAAGGCTGTTGCACCTCATCGCCACGCGCGTGTCGGGCGAGGCGTCGAGCTTGCGTGTGAACTCGCGGCTCATCCGGCTGTGCGACAGGTCCACCACCGCCACCGGCACCTCCCTCGTCACCTCGTTGTTGTATATCCACGAATAGAGCAGGGGATAGGCGAGGGGGACAAGGATGAGGAACATCAGCACGCCCTGGTCTTTCGCCACGCTCTTCAGCTCCTTCATGCAGATATAGCACGCGTCCTGTATTATCTTGTATATTCTCTTCATTTCTTCTCTTTCTATTCCATATACTTGTATTCCCTCATCGTCTTACGGATGTTGCCGGCCACGAGCACGGGCAGCATGGTGAACGCTATCAGCGCCGTCACGTTTATCCAAGCTTCGGCGAGGGGGAAATCGTTGAACACGCTCGTCTGGTATATGCGGAAATAATGCCTCAGGGGGAACAGCTGCGCCATGCCTTCGAGCGCGGAGTCCATGGCGAACACGGGGAACGCCGTGCCGACGAGCGAGAAACTGAGCACCGCCCACAGCGAGCAGATGCTCATCGACATTCGCAGCGAGGGCATAATCCCGAACATGAATGCGCCGAAGCCCTGCGACGCCGTTACGGCGAGGAAGCCGAGCAGTATGATGTGCCACACACCTCCCTCATGCGGAAATCCCAATATGCCGTAGGCGTAGAACGAGTAGGCGTAGAACACGGTGAGGAACACCAGTGTCTGCGGCAGCAGCTTGCCCAACAGCATCGCCCATTTGTTGCCGCCCGACGCGGCGAGCAGTTTCTTGGCGCGGCCGAACTTTAGTTCCGTGCCGAGGGAGTAGGGGGTGATGAGGAAGATGAACAGCATGATGCACCCGGGAACGAGCATCGTGCTCAGGTACATGTTGTAGTTCGTCCAAGGGTTAGTCACCGAGTGCATGTCGATGGCTATCGGCTGGAGAAACGCCATTATCTGCCGGTTGCGCAGTCCCTTTGCCGACAGCGTGGCTGAACTCACGGCCGCCGAACCGAGCGAGGCTATCGTCTTCAGGTCTTTGTAGAGCAGCGCGCCCGAGGTGAGCGACGTGTAGCTGTAATACAGTGAAATCTTCGGCTGGCGCGAGGAGAGCAGTTCGTCGGTAGTGCCTTTGGGGAAATACATGAACGCGTAAATCTTGTTCTGCTGTATCGCCTGTCGCGCCTCGTCCACGCTGTTGTAGTGCGCCACGACGTTGGTGTTCTGGAATGCGTCGAGCCGCCGCGTCAGCTTGCGCGTGGTGGGGGTGTTGTCCAGGTCCACTATGCCCACGGGCATCTTGTGCGGCTGGCCCTCGTCCATCAGCGTGGTGAAGAATATCATCACGAAAAGCGGCAGCACCACCATACATATTATATATATGGGTGTGGTGAAGATGATGCCTGTCTCGCGCCTTGCTGTATTTAATAGTTCTCTAATCATTTCAAAAAATTACTTTTTCACCAGCGTCATTCCCGGGCGCAGTCCGTCGAGCTTGCTCACGGGGCGCGCCTTCACCTCAAAGGTCTTCAGGTCATACTGTCCGTTGCTCTTCGTGGCTTTCCACACGGCGTAGCTGCCCTGGTCCTTGATGTAGTAGACTTTCATCTTTATGTCTTTCTTGAAGGCCGGGGAGAATGCGGTGAACTCCGAACCCACCTTCAGTCCGTCCAACTGGTCTTCGCGCACGTTGAACGTTCCCCACAGGTCGCTCATTATCGAGATGCTCATTATCGGCGAGCCGGTGCCCACGAGTTCGCCCACCTTGGGATAGATGTCGCTCACTTCGCCTTCCACCTGTGCCACCTGTACTGTCTCGTGGATGTATGAGTTCACTTCCTGCACCGCGCCCTTCGCCCTGTTCACCTGGGCCGCGGCGGCCATGCGCTCTTCCTTGCGCGCGCCTTCCTCTGCCATGTCATACTGGCTCTTGGCGGCTTTCTCCTGTGCCTCGTATGCCTTGTACTGCGCGAAGGCTTCGTCTCTCTTCTGCGCGCTCATCACGCCTTCGTTGTACAGACGCTGCACCCTGTCGTATGTCTTCTTGGCTATCTCAAGACCGGCCTTGGCCTGTTGCCAAACCTCGAAAGCTCCCTGCTTCTGCTGGCGGCGCGCTCCGTTGTCGGCCATTTCCTTCATCGCGGCCGCCGCGCTCTCCGCGCTCTCCGCCTGGGCTTTCTTTGCTTCCACGTCGGGGGCGTCGAGGATTGCGAGCGTGTCGCCCACATGAACGTAGTCGCCCTCTTTCACACGAAGTTCGAGGATGCGCCCGGGTACTTTGCTCGACACCCTGTATTCCGACACTTCCACCTCTCCCTGTATCACGTCTTCGCTCTTGCCCAGCGTGAAATATCCTATGAGTCCTGCCGCGATGACCACTGCGGCAAAGCCGAGGATGGCAAGTACTATGCTGTTTTTCTGTGCTTTATTTTCCATTTTTCTTTCTTTGATTTTGTTTCTGTTCAACCTTCGGGTTATTGTTCTGGTTCCCTTTCGCCGTTACATCTGGCCGAGTGCCTTTTTCAGGTTCACCTGAGAAATCTTCACGTCCACTTCGGCGTCTATCTTCTGCGACTGCGCCTGCATCCATGCCGTCTGCGCCTCCATCACTTCCGTGGTCTGGATTACGCCCTCCTGAAAGCCCACGTTGGCGCAGCGCAGGTTCTCTTCCGCCTTTTCTACGTTTTTCTGCGCCATGCTCAGTTTCTTGTAGGCTTCTTTCAGCTTGAAGCTGCTTTGGCTTATCTGCAGTCCTATCTTCTCTTTCGTCTCGTCCATCTCCAGCGTGGCTATCGTTGTGGCGGCCTTGGCGGCGCGCACCTTGTATGCGCCTTCCAGCCAGTTCCATACGGGTATTCTCACCATAACGCCCACGTTCCACACTCCGGCGAATTTCTTTGAGAAACTGTCATACACGTTGGGGTTCGACATCATGTATCCTCCTGCCAGCATCACCTGGGGCAGGAACGCCGACCTCACGAGTTTCGTGCTCTGCTTGCTCAGGTCCACGGCGTTCTGGAGCATCCCCACCTCGGGGCGGCTCTCTATCGCGCTTGCCGTGTCGCCCACCGCCACGCAGTCTCCGGTGGCGATGTTCTCCGCGTCTTCGTCGGTCAGCGTTATCTGCGATTCTATCGGCATTCCGCAAAGCTGGCAGAGCAGCATCTTGGCGAGAGACACGCCGTCTTCCACCTGTGTCACCTGCATTTCAGCCTCGTTGAGCTTCACGTTCACCTTCAGTCCGTCGGCGCGCGTCGCCACTCCTTCCTGTATCATCTTCGCCACGTCGTCGTCGAGTTTCTTCACCAGGTCGAGGTAGCTGTTGGCGAGTTTCTGCTTGTGGCGCAATGACACCACCGTCCAGTATGTGTTGTCTATGTTCTGGAGCACCGTCTGCCGGCTTGCCTCTTCCTTGTTGGCCGCCATCGTCTCGCCGATTTTCGCCATGTTGTTGGCGGCGGTGATTGCCCCTCCCATATATATGGGCTGTGTCACCACGGCCGAAACGGTGTACATCTGCCGGGTGTCTGTCCTGAAGGCATCGGTCACTTTCTGTCCCACTTGGTTCAGCGCGCCCGTCACCTTGGGGTCGGAGATGCCGAACAGACCTCCCACGGTCGTGCCGATGTTGTTCAACGCGTTCTTCTGACTGCCGCTGAGGATTGATATTTCCTTGTTGGTGAATATCGCCCCTCCGAGCACGTCAAGGTGCGGCAGGTATTTGGTGAAGGCCGCCATCCTGGTCTGGTGCGCCATTTGCCGCTGCACCTTCGCCGCCGTCAGTGTCTTGTTGTTGCCTAATGCCATTTGCCGGCAGCTGTCCAGCGACAATGTCTGTTGGGCGGCCGACGAAGCTGCAACGGCAGCAAGTGTCAAAACTGTCAATATTCTATTCATCTTTTCTGCTTTATGTCTTTTTGCTTAGTTAAACTGGAAGTTCCTTGACCCTATCATGTTGCCGTCGGCGAAAACGCTCACGTTGTACGTTCCTGGGTTCAGCGTTTCCGTCACGTTCCAGTAGAGCGTCACCGGGGTCTCGTTGCCCGTGTATTCTATCGCCTTGCTCATCGAGTATTGCAGCGTGCGGTTCTCGTAGCTGAACGAGCCGCTCGCTCCCATCACGCTGCCCGACGGCGTTGTAACTCTCACGTAGAGCGTCTTCTTGCCGTTCTGCGCCGTCACGTTCTTGGCGATGTTGAAGCTCACGGTTATAAGCTTCGCGTCCTTTATCTTCTTCACGTTCTTGTTTGCCGTGGGCTTCTTCTTCGCCGTCATGTTGATGGCGGTGGCGTCCAGCTGCGCCGCTATGGCGACTTTTTCCGAGAGCGACGCCTTGTCGGAGTTCAGCCCCTCTATCTGTTTCGTGGCTTCGGCATACTGCCCCTTCACCCTCGTGTTTTCCTCCGTCAGGTTCTGGTTCAGACGGTTCAGCGAGTCTATCTCCAGCACGTAGCTGCGTATCACGGCGCGGCATGTGGCAAGCTCTTTCTTCAGCCTTGCTATTTCCCTCGCGTCGGTGCTCTTCACGTTTTTCAGCTCTTTCAGCAGTTCCTGCGTCCTCAACTGCTCCTGCGTGAGCTGCGCCACGAGCGAGTCGTTGTTTATCTGAGCTTTCATTTCGGTGTATTGGTCGGAAAACTGCTGGTATTCGTTTTCCATTTCTTTCTTGTCAATCTCGGCAAGCTCCTGCATTTCCTTGTTCGTCTGCCTCTCGTTGCGCAGACTCATCGACAGGTAGACTATTCCGCCTACAAGCAGCAGGCCGATTATCGCCACAGGTATAAAAATCTTCTTGTTCATATCTTTTTATATTCTTGTTTCGTTTAATAATGACTTGCAAATGTACTTTCTTTTTGTTAAACGCCAAAAATATGTATGTTATCAAATCTTTACACTTATTAATTTGAAGCGTTTTGTGGAAAAAACGGACAACCCTCTCGCCCCCTCATCC
>CAVHWJ010000130.1:0-3079 GCA_963639565.1 uncultured Prevotella sp.
TCGTCTTTACTCATCACAGCAACCGTTGTTGATTCGTCGCTTCCCTTGTAGATTTTCATAACGTTTGTTGTGTTGTTTGCTTCCGTTATATAAGAAGAGAAGCTTGCGCTTGCGATTTCGATGAACTGGTCTTCGCCGTCTTTCTGCACCTCGAAGAGACCGAGGTCGTCAGCTTTGCTTTCGTCTGTTTCGCCGTCAGCCAGGTGCTTCACTGCGATGTATTTGCAAGTTTGGGTCTTGCCGACAGGGAGACGGAACTTGATCTTCTTTGAGATAAGGCTGTTGGGGACAGTCACTTCGGCAACCTTGTCGCCGCCCTTGAAGGCTACTGCAACAGGCTTAACGTCGAACACCATCTTTGTAACGGTAACGTCACTGCCGGATGTAGAAACACTTGCCTCTTTCAGGTTGATGCTCAGACTTGTCTTGACTGTGGTGATGTCGTCAGCAGAGATTTTGCTGTCGTCATCTTTGCCGTCATTTGCGGCAGCAACCAAAGCAGCCTCAAGGGTCTTGCCCTCATCATCAGAAATCGCAGACTCTGTGTCAGGCTCGCTGTTGTTTACAGCGTCGTTGCTTGTAACAGCTTCTTTGACTGCGGTCTCAGCTGCTGTTTTGTTGTCATCTGAGATTGTATTGCCTTCACTATCGGTATATTTTGTATCAGCAGCAACCTCAGTTCCAACCTTCTTGTAGTCCACGGTGCATGTGCCGTTTTCGTCCTTGGTCAGGGTGAAGCCTTCAGCGAGGAGGTTGTCGTCTGGTTCTACGGAGTATGTACCGCCGAGGAGTGTCAGTTTCGCGTCGTTCTCGCTAACCACCTTGCCGGTGAATGTTCCGTCGGTAACGTTGAGCACGCCGTTCTTGTGACCCACATACAGGGCTTCGCCGTCTTCAGCCGTTGCCGTGAAAGTACCGCCGCTCACTGCGATGTCGAGGTTCGTTGTCTCGTTGTTCTGCGGATTAACCACGCCGACAGCGTTGATACCGGTGAATGTACCGCCGGAGATGTTCACGTTGATCGGGAGCTGTGTGGTATGCTGGGCTATGGCGAGGGCGTAACCCTTGGTTGTAGTTCCGCTGCCGTTTGCATTAACCTCTTTCACAGTAGAAGTAGAGACAAATTCACCTCCGGAGATATTTACCTCCTGTCCGGCGCGGATTTCAACGGCAGCCTCTGAACCGGTGAATTTACCGCCGGTAATCGTCAGCTTGCCTTCTGCCTGGGGGTGATAGAGGGCTGTTGTACCTACCAATTCACCGCCGTTGATTGTAATGTCAGAGTTCTTCCACGAACCGTTGCCGGCAACACCATAATACTTGCCTACAAGCTTACCGCCGTTTACGATTAACGTGGCTTTCTTGGCACTATACGCATAACTACCCACCAAAACGGCAGCCTGTATTTCATCGTCGCCTACGATAGAGCCGCCGCCCTTAGAGTCGTTAATCGTGAGTTTAGACGCAGAACTATTAGAAATTTGGAATGCAACCTTGCTAACACTGGCAGATTCACTGTGAATGGCTTTCCACTGACATCCGTTAAGGTCGAGGGTCAAGATCTTTCCATTTACAGTAAACGGTCTGAACTCAACATCATTCTTTAAGGTAAGTTTTGTGCCGCCAGCCCAATCAGTGGTAGCATGATCCATAGAAACATAGTCATACGTGTCGCCAATAGTGGCGACTACTTCAGCGGTCGGATCAACGACCTCACAGCTCTTCCTACCTTGAAGCCTTTTCTGACCTGATTCTATGAAATCATCCAAAGAAGCATATTTTGCGATATTTGTGAAATATCCACGCTTAATGGAGATGCTTCCCTTTTTTGCCGCCTCGACTTCGTTATCGTCCAAGATGGCCATGTCATAGTCAATGTTTCCGGAAAGGTCGTCGATGTTCACCTTGGTGCAACCGGCATAGGCACTGTTGTTTACCACAGCAATTGAATAACCCGTTGTTGAAGGGTCGTCGCTGTTGGCTACATGTTTCCTATATGTCGCAGCTACACCTTTGATTACAGCACCATCACAGATATTAATGGTTCCGGCCTTTGCCTCGATACCGCCACGGTTGCCGCCTACTGTTCCATAAACGTTCAGCACACCGTCTTGCGGATGATAAATGGCAGGAACGGCATTAGTGCCTTTCGTAGTTACCAGTCCTGTTTTTCCAATGGTTATTGTGGTACCCTTAAAGTATGGGAGACCGTTGCCGGCGATTGCGGCAACTTCAGCACCAACATCACTGGTAACAGTTCCATTAACAGTAAGGGTTTCTTCTGTCTTACTACCGAAAACCGATATACCGTAACAATACGCGGTATAAACCTCAACATTCTCGCCGATAGTAAGAGATACTTTTGTTCTGCCTGTTTCAGTAAAATCCGACTGCGAAGACCCGTCGCCGACACGGATTACAGAAGAGTTTGCAGAAAAGTTGTTTTGGTCAGTAGAGGAGTTGTACGTGGTAGAAAGGCGTCTGCTCACCCCCCCAGTGTTAATTATTTTTACCTCGCCAGCGGTAACATGAAAGGCGCGACAGTTGGTGGCATCAATTCTATGGTCATTCATGTCGATTGTCAAGTCTTTGTCAATCGTGACCGTAGAAGTCAGCGTTACGTCCTCTGTCAGCTTGATTGTACTGCCAGACGAAGCATCCTTGACCAGAGCCGCGAGGTCTGTGTCCGCCCACGTGCTTGTGCCTGCAAGCGCAAACATGGACAGGAATAGTATTCGCTTATTCATAAGCTGAAAGTTTTAGTTTAGCCAATGCGCCTCCCTGTACCGGCATTAATACATTTTTGGTTCTTTGATGTACACATAAGAAGAACATGGAGGCAGAGACAGACAAAATTCATGCGTTGTTGGTGGTACCTGCAAAGATTTGCTTGGGTCTTACGTTTCCTTATTATATACATGTCCCGGCACTGCCCTCCCGGCCCGAAAGCCATTCAGACATTGTGCAACCCTTTATGCCAAGACGCTGCAAAGTTAAGCACTTTTCTTTACCCCTGCAATCTTTTTTACAAAAAGTGTAATTTTTACTGAACGATTTTGCAATGTCAAAGCAGTAGCAG
>CAVHWJ010000130.1:3392-7302 GCA_963639565.1 uncultured Prevotella sp.
CCATGAATTAACCACGAATTTTTCATAAATTTTTAGTTTGCACAAGTTGTGCGGCGGCTTTTCCTATTTCACAAATTTTCTTCCCTTGGTCACGGCGATGCCGTGGAAAGAGGAGGGAACAGCCTGTCCGCCGAGGTTATACATTGTTTGGCTTCCGGCAGCGGCATTACCGTTTCCGGCGGTGCCGGCGATGCCCACGGTCTGCGCCACGAGAGTTATCTCCTCACCCACCGACGTGGGGATGTCGTAGAGATAAGTGTCGGGAAGCGTGGTTGCCGGGATCTTCGACATATCCTTCACTATCGGGTCGGGAGTGCCGTAGGGCTGCATCAGGGGATTGGTGTTGTCGCCCGAAGCGGCGGCGAGCGGTGTGCCGTCAGCAAGGGTGAGGGCGGTGGCGGTGCGCAGACGCAGGTTGCCGCCGACGGTGGACTTCACCGTGAGGCTCACCACCCGGCCGTCGGCCCACTTCAAGTCCGTCACCACGAAACCGCCGCGGGAGCGCAGCCCCTTCACCTCGCCACCGTCTTTCCACTCAGAGGGCAGGGCCGGCAGGATGTGGAGGAAACCGGCGTGCGACTGCACCAGCATCTCGGCTATCGCCGCCGTGGCGCCGAAGTTGCCGTCGATCTGGAACGGCGGATGCGCGTCGAACATATTGGCGTAGGACCCGCCGTCGGAAGAGGCTATCGTAACGTTGGGGTCGAGGAGCACGAGCTGGTTCTTGAGGATTGTCATGGCATGGTCGCCGTCGAGCATACGCGCCCACATGGCTTCCTTCCAACCCATCGACCAACCGCGGGCGGCGTCGCCGCGACCCACGAGACTCTTGTGTACGGCCTGGAAGAGGGTGGCGTTCTCGTAGGGCGAAACCTGGTTGCCGGGGTACGCGCCCCACAGGTGTGAGAGGTGGCGGTGGGAGTTCGTCTCGCGGTCCCAGTCCTCCTGCCATTCCTGCACCTGACCGTATTTGCCCACGCGCCACGGCGTAATCTGCGCCTTCAGCTCGTCGAGGGCCTTGGCGAAATCCTCGTCGGTGTTGAGGGCGTTCGCCGCGAGGGCGGTGTTCTTCAAGAGGTCATACACCATCTGGTTGTCCATGGCGATGCCGCCGAAGAGGGCAATCTTGCCCGTGGTGCCGTCGTCCTTGGTGTAGGTGCCGATGCCGGGGTTGTTCTCGGGCGAGTTGCTGGGGCATACCACCATGTAGCCCGTTTCGGGGTCTTTCACGAGGAAGTCCTGATAGAACTGCGCCGCGCCCTTCATCACGGGGTACACCTCGGCGAGGTATTCCTTGTCGCCGGAGAAGAGGTAGCGTTCCCACAGGTGGGAGCAGAACCACGCGTTGCACGTGGGCCACACGCCAACCGTGCCGTTGTCCACAGCTCCGGTGGTGCGCCAGATGTCGGTGTTGTGGTGGAGCGTCCAGCCGCGCGCGCCGTACATCTTCTGCGCCGTCTCGGCTCCGGTGACGCTCACGTCTTTCACCATGTCCACAAAGGGGCGGTGACACTCGGCGAGGTTTGTCACCTCAGCCGGCCAGTAGTTCATCTCCACGTTGATGTTGGTGGTGTATTTTGAGTCCCACGCCGGGTACTGCCGCGCGTCGGGGTTCCATATCCCCTGGAGGTTGGCCGGCTGGGTGCCGGGCTGCGAGGAGGATATGAGGAGGTAGCGGCCGAACTGGAAATAGTTGGCGGCGAGCTGCGGGTCGGCGGTCTTGTGGAACTCCTTGATGCGCTGCTCGGTGTCTTTCTCCTCCTGCGCGGCGTTGCCGTTGAGGGTGAGGTCCACGCGGTCGAACTGCTCCTTGTAGACAGCCTCGTGGGCGGCGAGCGCCGTGGCGTAGTCCTTGCCCGAGGCGGTGTAGGCCTGGAGCTTGGCGAGGGCGGTGGCTGACGCGTCGCCGCTGACGTCGTTGTAGCACTTGAAGTTGGTGGCCTGTGATATTATTATGGTGGCGTGGGTAGCACCGGCGACGTTAAGTCGGGGCGCGTCGGTGGCGGCACCGGCTGTGCCTTGGGCGTAGACGGTGGTCTTGTCGCCGGTTATCGCGCCGTCGCAATCCACTACCGTGATATATGTGGCGAGGTTGAGCTTGTTGTCCACGTTCTCACACTGCGCCCTTGCCGGACCCATGGTGGCCTTTATGGTATGGTCGTCGAAGAGTTCGTTGGAGGTGAGCTTCTCGATGTTCGACTTGTTGCAGCCGGTGTAGCACAGGTTGAAGTCGAGCTTGCCCTGTTGGTCTGCCTCAAGGCGCACCACGGTGACATCATCCTTGAAAGAGGTGAACACCGTGCGCTTGTAGCCCACGCCGTTCACGTGGTACTCCACGTTGCTCGTGGCGGTGTTCATGTCGAGGTAGCGCACGTAGCCCTGCGCGTCGGCGGCATCGGCGGTCTGCGCCGCCTCCATATCGTCGAACCGCTGTCCCGGGAAGCCGAGGAGCACCACTCCTGCGGCACGGTAGCTCGCGCCGTGGGAACCTTGCGACATCCAGTTCTTAACGGCCAGGTCCTGCACCGAGGCGTAGTCTTTGTTGAAGATGCCGTTCCTCACCTCCGACAGCACGTCGAGGGCGTTGGCGTTATAGTTGGTGTTGGGACCCTGGTCCCAGAAGGTGTCCTCGTTGAGCTGGAGCGTGTCGCACGCCACGCCGCCGGAGTGCATCACGCCGAGGTGTCCGTTGCCGAGCGGCAACGCCTCCTCCCAGTAGCCGGCGGGGCGGTTGTACCACAGGTGGTTCTTGCTCTCAATCTTGGGTGCCGGGATGGGGTCGCTGTCGGCGGTGGTGAACGAGAATTTCACCGCCTCCGTGTTCACGTTGCCCGAAAGGTCGCTCACCGCGTTGCCGGGCAGCTCGAAGGTGTATTTCGCGCTTTTCTGGAGCGAGGCGTAAGCCATGCGCAGCGTGTTGCCGTTCACCGTGGGGGTGAGCGTCGTCGGGGTCTTCGCGCCGTCGGCGGTGAGGGTGGCCGTCGCGCCGTCGGCGAGTTTCAGAGCCTCGTTGAAATCGAGCACGATTGTTCCGCTCGTGGCAACGCCTGTCGCTCCGTCGGCTGGGCGGCTCGACTTGAACCGCGGCGCCTCGTGGTCGTCGGCGAGAACGTTAAGGTATTTCAGGTTGTAGTTGCTGTTCTTCGTGGCGGTGGTGACGAAGATCCTCACCGTAACGTTGTCCTTGTTGTCGGCGTCGAGGTCGTAGTTCGCGTCCACGTAGGTGTTCCAGTGCGCGCCGCTCACGTAGTCGGCGAGGGTTGTCCATGTCGCGCCGCCGTCCACGGTGTAAGCCACGCCGAAGGGGGTGGAGGAACTGGAGCCGTCGCCGATGGCGAAGTTGAGCTTCACGTTGTTGAGGTTGCCCGTGGGGAAGCTCACCTCGAAATACTGGTCGTGCTTCGACGGGTCGGAATAGTCGGCCTTGGCTGTGAACTTGTCGATGGAGGCGGTGTTAAGGCGCAGCACGTAGCTGTCCTTGCTCTGTTTCACCTCCCACTTGCCGTCGCTTGTCTTGAGCGAGAGCTTGTAGTCGGTCTGCACCCCTGCGCACTCGTTGGGCAGGAAGACGGGCTGCTTTGTCTTCCACGCCGTGTTGCTGATTGCCGTCCACCCGCTGCCGTCGGGGGTGTAGGTTACGACGGTTCCGCTCTGCGAGCTTTCCCACCCTTGCGAGAAAACCCACGACGCTACGGATGTCTGCTGCGCCGCCGATGGCGAATGTCCCGCAAGGAGCATCGCGCCGGCGGCTAACATCATCCGGAATAAACGCTTGGTTGTTTTTTTCATGTCTGTTCGTTTTTTTAGGTAATTGAACTTAGTAATTTGAATGATGCGGCAAAGGTATGGGGAAAAATTATGCGCCATGCGGAGAATAGTTCTTTTGAGGGGGATAAACGTGCAGAACAGG
>CAVHWJ010000131.1:0-1209 GCA_963639565.1 uncultured Prevotella sp.
ACTTATTCAGATTGCCAGTCTTCCACAGTGCCTGTTTCAGAAGAGAAACTCACACCTATTTTATAGTTGCCATTTAAAAAGGGGAAGCGGTAAATGTGCCGCTTCCCCTTTTTGTTATATGGATATTAAGGTCGATGCTTACTCTGCCGGAATCCAGCGCGGGTCGCCGAGGTTCTTGTAAGTGGTGTTCTTGACGGTGAAGTCGGCGTTTTTCGTAGCCGGGGTGTTCCACAGCTGGGCGGAAGTCTCGTCAATCTGCGAACCGATCTCGTAGTTGGTGTTCCACTGGAAATCGCTCGTGTAGACAGTGCCGGTGCCGTCGATGTCCTTCATGCTGCTGCCCTTCACGGTAGACGTGCCGTCGGCGCTGTAGTACGCGCCGATGAGGGAGTTGGTGCAAGACACCGTTACGCCCTCCATCTTCTGCAGGTCGAAGTAAGGCTTGCCGGCAGGAACGCAGTTCCATATCGTGCAGTGGTCGAGAGACAGCGTGAAGTTAGACTGGCTCGTGTTCGTCAATACTGAGTTGATGGTATTGAGCGTGGTGTTGGTGATGCTCACCGCGCCGAGCGTCAGCGTCTTCTGGTCCTTGGTGTTGATAACGCCGTAAGAACCGATGTTGGTCAGCTGGCAGTCGTTGATCTTGATGTTCTGCACCGTAGAGTTAGCCACGTCCTTGAAGCGGACAACGCCGCGGAGGTCGTGGACGTTGCACTTCTCGATTTCGAGGCTGTTCACAGTGAACGTGCCGTCGAGCACAGCCACATAACCGTCGCCGGTGTTGCCGAACTGCATATCCAGGTTGTAGAAGCGCAGCATATCAAGGCTTGAAGACTCAGAGGTTACGCCCTTGAACTTCAAGACAGGCTTGGTGTCGCCGGCAGCACCCCAGAAATAGAGTGACTTGATGTTCTCCGGAATCTTGATGTTGGCCACGGAAGCCTCGGTAGAGGTGGCGGTGTATTCCATGCCCTGCGGGAACACCACCACAACCTTGTCGGAAGTGGCGTTCTGGAGCATCGTGCGGATGTCGTCGCCGTCGGTGAGGTTGATTACCTCGTAACCGTCGGGATAAGCCTCGGTGGTCTTGAATTTCATCTGTCCGCGCACGTTGTCGCCGTTGAGCAGCTGCACGGTGTAGGAAGTCTTGGGCTGGAGAACGTCCTCGCCGTAGAACACGAACGAGCCGATCATCACCTCGGTGTCGCT
>CAVHWJ010000131.1:1507-7182 GCA_963639565.1 uncultured Prevotella sp.
ACGCTGTGCTCCGTCGTCTCCACGCCGTCGTAGAGCGAGTCGGTGCTGATTTCTATGATATAGTAATCCGCGCTGGGCATCTTCTTGAAAGTCACCTCGGCGTCGTCCTGTCCCGGAGTGACGCTGACCTTCGACGAGTGGAAGAGGCGGTCGTAAGACGGGTCCACCTCCCATTCGTTCTTGTCGGTACAAGCAGTGAACATCGCTCCTCCGAGAACCAACGCCGCCCCGAAGAAAGCCTTGCTTATAATTGATTTGTTAAGTTTCATTTTCTTTCCTGTTTTAATTATTTATGGATGAAACCATAGGAGTTCTGGAGAGAACCCTCAGACTCGTTGATAGTGGTGCTGTAGATAGGCAGGAGGTAGCGGTTCTTCACCGTGGCGTTGAGACCGCCGCTGATATACGGGAGGTTGGCCACGTTGCTCTTCTTCACGTTGCTCTCCTTGCCCTCGTCGCCCCAGAACGTAACGTACTTGTAGCCGGAAGCGTCTGCGGGAGCCTCCCTGTCGTACCAGCGCACGGAACTCATGTCGATCTTCACGAGACCGTTCTCCGTGTACGTCTTGTAATACAGCTTCTCGGGGTATTCGGTAATCTGCGTCAGGTAGTCGGCCTTCATCTGCTCAATCTTCGCGCTGAGGAGGTTCCAACGCTCAAGCTCGTACTTGCGCACGCCCTCGCCGGCGAACTCCATTGCGTTCTCGTCCACGATAGCGTTGAAGAAAGCGTCCTTGTCGGCAGGGATAGAATTGACATAATTCCAGCCGAGATACTTGTCGGCATCGGCGTAAGGGCGCACATGCACGGCAGCCAGAGCCTCGCGCGCCGTCATTCCGCAGCCGCCGGTAGAGACGTCGGGGTTGCCGTTAAGCTCGTTCATCACCTCGGCATACCAAAGGAGAACCTGAGAGTAGCGCACCTTGACATAGTTGATGCCCGTACCGAACTTGGCGTTCTTGATTTTGGCGATTGCCGACCAGTCGCTGTTGAACTTGCGCACGTCCCACTTGCCGCAGTAGATGTTGAACGGCTTGTTGCCGAGCATCGTCTCGGTGGTAACGCCGTTGTCCACGGTTATCTGCATATCAGAGCAGGTCACGTCGCGGCGGGTGTCCTTACCGCTGTGGTCATACATCCAGAAGAGTGTTGAAGTAAGCTGCACGTTGGCGGAAGAGTTGCCCTTCAGTGCGTATGCGCTGTTGTCGGCGAAACGCACGCCGATACCGTAGCCAAGCTCGCTGCTGTTGCCCAGTCCCATCGGCACCTCAAAGATGTTCTCCTGATACTGCGTGTCGAGCTTCTGCTGGTTAATCAGCGTCCACTCGTTGTCGAAGCTCGGGTTCAGCTTGTGCCTGCCGGAGCTGATGATTGCGTTCAGGTGAGTGAGCGCGAGTTCGTAGTACTCTGTGCGGTCGGTGTCGCTGCAACGCTGTGTGGGATAAGTGGGGTCGCTGTTCTCAGTGGCTGTCACATATCCCTCCTTGGCTGACTCGCGGATAGCCCAACCGGCGCGCTGCAAGGCGATCTGCGCGAGGAGCGCGTGGGCGTAGCCCTTGGTGATGTGCTCCGTGGTGTAGCCGCTCTGTCCTGCCCAGGGCAGGTAGTTCACTGCCTCCTCGAGGTCCTTTATCATGTCATCCATGATAACGTCGCGGTCGGTCTTGCCCTGGTTGATGTTGGAGAGGTCGTTCTTGGTGGGTTCCCTCTTGTAAGGCACGTCGCCCCAGTTGCGCACCAGCTCGTGGTAAACCATGGCCCTCATCGTGAGAGCCTCGCCCTTGTACATAAGGAGCTGCTTCTCCGTGTCGTCGGTGGTGTTGGGGTCGATTGAGCCGAGGCCCTGGATGATGCTGTTGCAGTATTCTATGTTCTCATAGAGGTGGTCCCAGGCGTCGCGGTTCTTCGCGAACGTACCGTCGCTGGTGGCGTAGTAGTTGTTGAGGTCTCTGGCCTTGTCGCCGGCAGCGTCTTCGGCGCCGAAGGCGTTTCTGAGTTCCACGTCGGAGTTTGCCATGAAGGTATAGCAAAGCACCTGGGAATAGGTGTAATCCTCGCAGAGCAGACCGTATGCCTTGTTGAGAACGTTCTTTGTATAATAGGCAGACTGCCACACGTTGCTGGCATCGGTATCCGACGGTGATTTCTGGTCGAGGAAATCACTGCATGACGAGAACGCCGCAAGGGCAGCACCGCCGAACACTATCGTCTTTAATATATTTTTCATTGTTGTTTTACTCCTTATTATATATTAGAATGAAACGTTTACTCCGAACACGAAGAGGCGGCTCTTGGGATAAGAGGCATAATCAACGCCCGGAGACATAGGAGACTTCTTGCTGCTGGAGTCCACCTCGGGGTCGTTGCCTGAGTAGCTGGTGAACGTGAGCAAGTTATAACCCGTGAAATAGAAACGCACGTTGTTCAGGTAGATCTTCTTCATCAGCTTCTTTGGCAGCGTGTAACCTATGGTGAGGTTCTGCAGACGAAGGAATGAAGCGTCCTCCACGAAATAGTCGAGGAGATACATCTTGTTAACTGTCACGGGGTTGTAGATAGACGCGTTGGCGTTGATTTCGTTCAGTCGGGCGATAGCCTGAGCCTCGCCGCCGTAGTACTGAGCCACGTTTGTCGGGTTGGCAAGCGACAGACCGTTGTTCGGGTCGATGTTAGTGTAGCGGTTCAGGAAGTCGGCGTTCAGGTTGTAACCCTTCTTCGTGTCATGAAAGAACGAGGAACCGAGCTTTGTGCCGTTCACGATCTTGTTGCCGAACTGGTAGTTGAAGAAGATTGAAGCGTCGAAGCCGTAGAATGTGGCGTTGAAGCCGAAACCGCCGGCCCACGGCGCGATGGTGTTGCCGAGCTTCTCCTTCACAACCTCGCCGTCCTCGTCCACCTTCAGCTTGGGAGAACCGGGCTGGAGCGAACCGATGACTGAAGAGCTCTTGTCCTTGAGACCCTCGCGGAGTTCCCAGTTCTTGCCGTTCCACTTCAGCTCGCCGTTGGGGTTCTTCTCAGCGTCGTATGCAGTGTAGTAGCCCTGCAGCCTGTACCCCCAAACCTCGCCGAGCGAACCGCCTTCCACGACGCGGAAGTTCTGTGTGGTCTGAGCGTCGGGAATGGAATAGTTGGTGTCCCACTCCGCGCCGGTGTTCAGCTTGTCAATCTTGTTCTTGTTGTAAGAGATGTTGGCGCTCATGCTGAGGGTGAAGTTCTTCTTCTCGATGATAGAAGCGTTGAGAGCCAGCTCGACACCCTTGTTGGATGTCTGTCCGAAGTTCTTGTACATATAGCTGTAACCAGAGCTTGAAGTGATCTTGCTCTTCATCAGCAAGTCCTTGGTGGTGTTCCAGTAGAAGTCCAAGTTACCGTTGATGCGGCCGTTGAAGAAGCCGAAGTCGAAACCGAGGTTACGCGTGATTGTGGTCTCCCACTTCAGGTCGGTGTTTGACTTTGTGTTGCCGAGTTCCATTACGCTTCCCATCACGTTGTCGAAATAAGGCTCCTTGAGCTTTTCGTAGTTGTTGGGGAACGAATACGGCTGATAGATACTGCCCGAGGGGATGCGGTTGTTACCTGCCTCACCGTAGCTCAGACGGAGCTTCAGGTTAGAGAGCCACTTCACGCTCTTCATGAAATTCTCCTCGCTGATGCGCCAGCCCAGGGCCACTGCGGGGAAGAAGCCCCAACGGTTGCCCGAGGCGAACTTGCTCGAACCGTCGGCACGGAACGTGGCGGTCAAGAGATACTTGTCGGCGTAGGTATAGTTGATACGTCCGAAGAACGATGCCATGTTGTCCTGCGCGCCAATCTTGTTGGAGTTGGGCTGCGCGTCGCCGGCGCCCTGGTGGGCGAGAACCTCAGGGATAGTGTAATCCGTGGGGAAGTTGATAGTAGCCGAGTAATAGTCCTTCTCCTGCGAGCTTGACCATTCCTGGCCGACGAGAACGTTGAGGCGGTCGCCCTTGGCGAAAGCGTCCTTGGTGTCGTAGGTCAGGGTGTTGGCGTTGCGCCAGTTGCGCACGTCGGTGCGAGTGAACCTTGACTTGGGCGCGCCGGCGCCGGTGTTGTCCTGGCGTGTGGCGAGCTTGTCCCAAGCCTGCTCTATTGTCTCGTATCTCCAGGTGTAGCCGAACTCAGAGCGGAACGTGATGTGCTTGAAAGGCTTCCAGTTCAGGCCGGCGTTGTAGTCCTGGCGGAAACGGCGCTGCTCCTTGTATGTGCCGTTGGTGCGGGCGAGGGGGTTCACGTCGGTAGAAGAGCTTTCGTCCTGATCGTCTTCGCCGTTGGAACTGAGCGGTTCAACGGGACGGTACGTGATGGCCCTGTTGATGATAGAGTTAGACGCGCTGGAGTCGTTGGTGTCGCCACCAGAGTTGAGTCCGTTTACCACTGAGTAAGCCAGGCGCGCGTTGAAGTCGAGTGAGAGCCACTTGTTGAGGTTGGTGTTCAACTTGGCGTTGATGTTGTCTTTGGTGAAGTCGGAACCGAGCATTACGCTCTTGTCGTCGGTGCGAGAGTAGCTCACGTTGAACTTGGTGTCCTTGGAACCGCCGCTAACCGAGAGGTTGTAAATCTGCTGAACGCCGGTGCGTCCGAAAAGCTCGTCCTGCCAGTTGCTGCCGCTCTTTGACTTCCAGATGTCCATGTCGCGCCAGTCGCCGTATTCCTGATCCTTGCCGTACTGCGTCTCATACTGGTACTTGGCGTAGTCGTAGGGAGAAAGCACGCCGATTTCCTTCATCACCTTGCGCACGCCGAGAGACGCGCCGAAGTTCACCTGTATCTTGCCTTCCTTACCGCTCTTGGTAGTCACGATAACCACACCGTTGGCACCGCGCGCTCCGTAGATGGCGGTTGAAGAAGCGTCCTTCAACACGTCGATGCTCTCGATGTCGTTGGGGGCGATGTCGCCGATGGAGCTTACGGGGAAGCCATCAACAATATAAAGAGGTGAGTTGTCCTGCGACAGAGAACCGCCGCCACGCACACGGATCTTCACATCCGCGTCGGGCGAACCTTCCGTCGTGGTGACAGTCACACCTGCCATCTTACCCTGGATAGCCTCCGAAGCGGTGGACACCGGGATGTTGGCGAGGTCCTTGGCTGATACAGACGTAACGGCACCGGTAAGGTCTTTCTTCTTCACCGTGCCGTAGCCGATCACCACCACGTCGTTGAGGGTGGTGGCCTCGTCTTCCATTACCACATTAACACTGCTCTTCCCGCTGACGTTCACGGTCGCCGTCTTCATACCGATGTATGAGACGGTGATCTGCTTGCCGCCGGAAAGCTCGATGGAGAAGTTACCGTCGAGGTCGGTCACTGCCATGTTCTTGGCACCCTTCTCCTGAATGGTAGCGCCGATGATAGGCTCACCGTTGCTGTCCTTCACATTTCCTTTCAAAGACTGTGCCGACACGCTGCCCACCACGAGGAGCAGGAGCGCAATAAGCCCAAGCCTTAAAGTTTTCAAATTACCAAACATAGTTATTAAAAGAAATAATATTAAAAAAAGTTGTGCAAAGATAATATTTTTCAAGGTAGAAATGACAAAAATCATAGTTAAAAAGCTGATTTGGAACGATTACGACAACAAATTCAGACTTTTTTACACCCCACGACCATATATGTAACTATTCAGCAATAGCATATAGCCACAATTAATGAAAATT
>CAVHWJ010000132.1:0-4349 GCA_963639565.1 uncultured Prevotella sp.
TGAACTTAACTTTTCCGATAGCTTTGGCGAGTTATGGAAGCCCCTTTAAATGAAAGAGCCGTGTGGGAAACTCGCTTTTAATACCTCTTGTATATATAGCGCGCGAGTCCGTAGATGTATCTCCTGAACCCCGGCTTGTAGTCGAGGATGCGGTCGAACCACGCCAAGTGCTTGCCGGCCACCCTCACCACCAAGCCCACGTAGAACATGGCGAACAGCGTGCCGATGCCCACGATGTGCCACAGCCAGCGGCCGAAGAAACAGTAGCACGCTATGATGCCGAGCACCACGAGCGAGGTGTCCACGCAAATCTTGACCTTGGGGAAGTCGATGCCCGTCACGCGGCTCACCGCCACGGGGAAACCCTCGCCGGGCATCGTCACGCTGCCACACCTCACCTCCAGGGCGATGCCCACGCCGAGAATTGTGCAACCGGCCGCCTGTGCCGCTATCTTCTGCCACAGCGTCTCCGGGCGCAGCCATTCCGTGAAGCCCATGTTGAGGTCGATGAGCGACCCGAACACGAAGCCCACCAGCAGCTGGAACAGCTGCACAGGCTCAAACTTGCGCCGCAGAATCATTATCTGCCCCAAAACGAGAATGGCGTTCATCACGTAGGTGTATTGCCCGATAGTGAGCCGCGGCGCCAACGCCTCCTCCCCCGCGCTCTGAAAAACATACGGCAATACGCTGATTACGCTCGAACCGAGCATTGACCTCACACAAACGGCAACCCCTGCCGTCATAATCCACAACGAAATGAGCAGCAAAAAGTGCTGCCAGCTAAACATTACAATCTTGTCTTTCATTCTATATACCTATTATTATATAGTGCCCACCGGCACTTCGTAGTCCTGCAAAATTACAAAAAAATGTTGATAAAGCCAAATTTCCCTTTCCCCAGTGGGAATTGATAAAATGTCGGATATAGTTGATTTTTTGTTCAATTTATCGTGTCGCAACAAAAAAATGGTTATTTTTGCAGACACAAAGTATAAACAGTGAAGTATTCTGCGCCGTTTTGTGGCGGAGCGATACTGATGCAGGCGGGTTCTTTTTAGAACACGCCCGAATATAACAACTCGAAGACAATGAAATATGCACTGGTGACAGGAGCCTCGCGCGGCATAGGAAAGGCGGTAGCCCTGCGGTTGGCGAAGAAGGGGATGCCTGTGGTAATCAACTATCTCAGCAACAGCGACGCGGCGAACGCCGTGGCGCGCGAAATAGAGGAACTCGGCGGAAAGGCGGAACTCCTGCCTTTCGACGCTTCCGACCCGAAGGCCATCCAGGCCGCCCTCGACAAGTGGGAGGAGGAGCACCCCGACGACTGGTTCTCGGTGCTTGTGAACAACGCCGGACTGCGCCGCGACAACGTGATGTTCATGATGGGCGACGACGAATGGCACCAGGTGCTCGACACCAACCTCAACGGCTTCTTCTATATCACGCGCCGGCTGCTGAAGCACATGATGCCGCGCAAGCGCGGCGGCAGGATAATCAACATGACGTCGCTCTCGGGCATCGACGGCATCGCCGGACAGGTGAACTACAGTGCCGCCAAGGCCGCCCTCATCGGGGCTACCAAGGCTCTCGCCAAGGAGGTGGCATCGCGCAAGATTACCGTGAACGCCGTGGCGCCGGGATTTATCGACACCGACATGACCAAGGACCTGCCGCAGGACGAACTCCGGAAAATGGTCCCCGTGGGACGCTTCGGCAACCCCGACGAGGTGGCCGCGCTCGTTGATTTCCTCGCCTCCGACGAGGCGGCGTATATCACGGGCGAGGTGATAAAGGTGAGCGGAGGATTGTAACAGGGACTTGTTTTCGGGAAAAGGAAAAACAGAAAAAGGACAGATGGAAAGAAGAGTAGTGGTTACGGGCATGGGAATATGGTCATGCCTGGGAAACGACATAGAAACGGTGAAAAACTCCCTCTACGAGGGCAAGTCGGGCATCGGCATACAGCCGGAACGCCTTGAATACGGCTACCGGTCGGCCCTCACGGGCATCGTGGAAGAGCCGAAGATAACGAAGCAGATGCTCGACCGCCACACGAGGGCGGGGATGTCGGAAGAGGCGCGCTACGCCTATATGTCGAGCCTCCAGGCTTTCGCCCAGGCCGACATGGACGACGAATATCTGCTCCGCAACGAGGTGGGCTGCATCTTCGGCAACGACTCCTCGGCGAAGCCCGTGATAGAGGCGTCGAAGATTATGGACGAGAAACACGACTCGGCGATGCTCGGCTACGGCATCATATTCCAGTCGATGAACTCCACCGTGAACATGAACCTCAGCACTATCTTCCACCTGCGCGGCGTGAACTTCACCGTCAGCTCGGCGTGCGCCAGCGGCAGCCATTCTATAGGTCTCGGCTTCATGCTCATCAAGCAGGGGTTGCAGGACGCGGTGCTGTGCGGCGGAGCGCAGGAGACGAACTATTACTCCATGGCGTCGTTCGACGCCCTCGGGGCTTTCTCCGTGCGCATGGACGAACCCACAAAGGCGAGCCGCCCCTTCGACCGCGACCGCGACGGACTGGTGCCGGGCGGCGGCGCGGCGTCTCTCGTGCTTGAGGACTACGACCACGCCGTGGCGCGCGGAGCGACGATACTCGCCGAGGTGGTGGGCTACGGCTTCTCCAGCAACGGCGGCGGCATCAGCCAGCCCTCCGACGACGGCAGCGTTATCGCCATGACGCGCGCCCTCAACATGGCTGGCGTTGAGGCAGACCAAGTGGACTACATCAACGCCCACGCCACGAGCACGCACCAGGGTGATATGTACGAGGCGATTGCCCTCGACCGTATGTTCAGCGGCAAGCACGCCCTTATCTCTTCAACAAAGGGAATGACGGGTCACGAGTGCTGGATGGCCGGTGCTTCGGAGGCTGTTTACAGTATCATTATGATGCAGAACAACTTTGTAGCTCCGAACATCAACTTTGAGAACCCCGACGAGTATTCGGAGAAACTCAACCTTGCCACCACGACAGTTGATACGGAGATAAACACCGTGTTGAGCAACTCCTTCGGTTTCGGGGGGACTAACTCGGCGTTGGTGATAAAGAGATTTGTAAAATAAAGTAAATTCGCAGTATATGTTTTCAAAACTAAAATACGCTTTTCTTGTATTTGCCTTAAATACATATAGCCTTGTTTCTTTTGGACAAGAATATGGGCAGAATATCGCTTTTTCGGCATTTGACACGAATGGACCAATGGGTGAATGTCTTTTCCCGATAAATGAAAAAGGAGAAGATGAAATAAAGGTAGTCATAGATTTTCCCGGTAAATCAGCTAAAGAAATATCAGAAAAAGTCCAGCAGTGGATGTATGAAATGACTGATAAGTATAACTTGAAAATTGAAGACAAATACTGTGGGACTGATTTGGTGGCTTTTCGCGGAAACGTAAAAATGGGACTGAATGTTTTAAGCGTTACTTATGGCTTTGCCCATATTGGTGATTTCGCACGGTATGCCTCTGAAATAAAATTTAGTTGTAGGGTCGAAATAAAGGATAATAAATGCAGATGTATTTTTAATAAATTCCTTACCGACCGTAGAACTTTAAGGGGAGACAGCAAATCAAATGGTCCTGAGAATATGTTGCATTGGCAACGTGTTAATAGCTTAACGAAAGAACGTGATGATGTTATTGACGGCAAAACGACTTTAAGCAAGAGTAAACAGGAAGAGGTTGATGCCTACAATCAACAACTTCGTATTGAGGAAGAAACATACAAGTTGGAATATAAAACTTTTTGTGACATGGTAAATAGCCTGAAAAGTATATTTGATGACAAATATGATTTTTAGTGGGTATATAACAACAATATTATATTGTACCAATTCATGAAAATTCATGGTTAATTTATGAACATTCATGTTTAAAAGAAAACAATATCTTTTTGGACACGAATAACCATTAATTTACCACGAATTTAACATAAATTGGTTGTATAAAGGGGCATTTCAACAATAGAAACGTTTAGACATAAGGGTTACGTATGAACAGAAGATTATTAAAATTGGCGGTCTGCACGGCTCTCTTTGCCGGCTTTTTCAACACCGCCAACGCACAGAAATGGCTCGACGCTCCCAAGTATCACTTGGGCGTGAGGGTAGGGTACTCCGAAACAAACGTGTGGCATGACCTCCACCTCGACGGACACGGCGACATGAACTGTCAGTCGGTGGTGGCAGGTGCGGCCTTCGACGTGAAGCTCACAAAGTTGCCGTTCTATTTTGAGACGGGACTCTACTATTCCAACCGCGGCGTGGACGTGGTGGACGGCAGTCGCCGCTACGCCAAGGACAACCACTCGCTTTTGGTGCCGGC
>CAVHWJ010000132.1:4764-7173 GCA_963639565.1 uncultured Prevotella sp.
TGGGGCGTGTTGCAGGAACTGCGCGACAGCGCGGACGGACTGACAATAGAGGAACTGGAACAGAAGACCGGTCTCTCGCGCTACGCCCTGAAAATATTGCTCGAAGCGTCGCTGAGTGCCGGAACGGTGATTGTGGACGCGGAGACGGACAGATATACAATCTCAAAGGTGGGGTGGTTTCTGCTTACCGACCAGTCAGCAATGGCGAACATGGAGTTCAACCACGACGTGAACTACCGCGGGATGTTCTATCTCGACGAGGCACTCAAGACAGGCAAGCCGGCAGGACTGAAAACCCTCGGCGACTGGTCCACTATCTATGAGGGACTCTCAAAGCTCGACCCGCAAGTGCAGAAGAGCTGGTTCGGTTTCGACCATTTTTATAGCGACCACTCCTTCGACGAGGCTCTGAAGATAGTATTCGGCAAGAAGCCAAAGCGGTTGATGGACGTGGGCGGAAACACCGGAAGGTTCGCCCTGCGCTGCGTGGACTACGACAAGGACGTAAACGTTACTATCGTAGATTTGCCGGGACAAATCGGCATGATGAACCGGAACAAGAAGGGAAAACCGGGCGAAGACCGCATCGGGGCGTTCCCTATCGACATCCTCAACGAGGACAATACGCTGCCCGAAAGCGAATGGGACGCGATATGGATGAGCCAGTTCCTCGACTGCTTCTCAGAGAGCGAGATACTCAGCATACTGAAACGCGCTGCGAAGGTGATGACCGACAAGACCACGCTGTATATCATGGAGACGTTCTGGAACCGTCAGAAATACGAGACGGCATCCCTCTGCCTCACCATGACGAGCGTGTATTTCACCGCCATGGCCAACGGCAACAGCAAGATGTACCACTCCGACGACATGATCCGTCAGGTGGAACTCGCCGGCCTCCGCGTCAAGGCGATACACGACGGCATCGGACAGGGACACACGATTTTGGAATTAGGAATTAATAATTAGGAATTAGGAGTGAGGAATTAGCAGCGGCGGTTTCGCTTCTTGGTCTTTGGCTTTCGGCTTTCGGTTTAGTCCGCTTACTCTGAGTCGTCCGATTTGTCCGAGCCGTCCCCCATTCCCCCTCAAAAAAATAATCAAAACAATGGAAAGAGCATTAATAGAAGAGAAAGTAAGAAACTTTTTGATTGACGACCTTGAAATCGACGAGGACAAGATTGCCCCCGAGGCACGCCTGAAAGACGACCTTGGCATCGACAGCCTTGATTTCGTGGACATCGTGGTAATCGTGGAGAAGAATTTCGGCTTCAAGATCAAGCCGGAGGAGATGCAGGGCGTGGCAACGCTCAAGCAGTTCTGCGACTACATCGAGAGCAAGGTGGCATAACCCCATAACGCAGTTCCGGGTATCATCACTGAAAGTCGTTTTATGGACAACGCCAAGAAGAACTGGGCCGGCACCACCTTCGGCAACAGGTGGATGCACACGCGGCTGATAGCCAGTCTGCGCCACATGGACGTGAGGCTGCTCTACGCTTTCGCCTACGTGTTCATAGTGCCTGTGTGCCTCGCGGTAAATCCCAGTTGCGGCATAACGTACAGGTTCTTCCGCCGCCGCTTCGGCCTTTCGCCCCTGCGTGCGTTCTGGAAGACCTACGTGAACCACTGCCGTTTCAGCGAGGTGGTGATAGACAAGTTCGCCATGTATGCCGGCAAGCGTTTCAACGTGGATGTGGTGGGAATGGATGTCTTTGAAAGGCTTGAGACGGCGGAGCGCGGCTTCGTGCAGTTGAGTTCCCACATCGGCAGTTTCGAAATGGCCGGCTACAGTCTGCGCACCAAGACCAAGCGCATGAACGCCCTCGTCTTCGGCGGCGAAAAGGCCACCGTGATGCAGGAGCGCGCCAAGCTCTTCACTAACGGACACATACGCATGATTCCCGTGAAGCCCGACATGAGCCATCTCTTCGAGATTAACAACGCCCTGGCAAACGACGAAATCGTGAGTATGCCGGCCGACAGGGTTTTCGGCTCGCCGAAGACAGTCGGCGTGGAGTTCCTCGGGGCTGAGGCAAAGTTCCCTATGGGACCTTTCCAGACCGCCACGATGCGCGGCCTTGACGTGGTGGCGATAAACGTGATGAAGACCTCGCACAAGGGGTACACGGCGTATGTCGCGCCCCTCGCCTACGACAAGTCGGTGCCGCGCAAGGAACAGATAGCGCAGCTCGCAGGGAGCTATGTTTCGGAACTGGAACGCATGGTGAGGAAATACCCCACGCAGTGGTATAATTACTTTGAATTCTGGGGCTGACAGGCGGCGCGTTTGCCGCAAGATGAAACAAGGATATGGAGTTAGACGCAATTAATCCCTCTCGGGAACAGTTGGCTTCCATCGACATCCACGAACTCCTGCCGCAGCAGGAGCCGTTTGTCATGGTGGGG
>CAVHWJ010000133.1:0-7154 GCA_963639565.1 uncultured Prevotella sp.
AAATAAGAAAATTCGGCAAAGGAAAACGGAAAATAAATGATAATGTGTATATTACCATTTCCCTTTAAAGTGAGCACGCCTCATTCCTCCTGCCGCTCCCTCACCAGCTTGACGTAGGCGGCCGGTGTCATGCCGTAGATTTTCTTGAAAGCCAGATGAAAGCTCGCCGGCGACTTGTAGCCCACCTGTTCCGCTATGCCGGCGATTGTGAGGCTCGCCGTCTGCTCCGTGTCCGCAAGGAGCTGCGATGCCTTGCGTATGCGGTATTCGTTGAGGTAGGTCTTGAAATTCTTGCCGTAGTTCTTGTTTATCACCCACGACACGTATTTCGTGTTGGAGTTCACCTTCTGCGCCAGAGCGTTCAGGCAGAACTCCGTGTCGCACACCGTGTCGCTGTCTTCCATCACGTGGGTTATGGCGATGAGCAGCATGTCAGCCTGTGTCTTGGAGAGCAGCTGTTCGCCGGCAGACGTTTCGCCGCTGTCCTCTCCGCTGCCGCCGTCCCCGGCAGAAACCTCTTTGGCGTGTTCCCCTCCGCCGGTGCCGGAGCGCGCGTTTTCCATGCTCGTGAATATCTCGTCCTGCACCTCCAACTGGTGACTGTGCTCCTGATGCTTCTTGATGAGCAGCCGCTGGGTGTTGGCGAGGCGGCGGTTCACCCTTACGATATACACCAAAAGGGCGATGAGCGCGACGAGGAGCGTGGCGATTGTCACCGTGACCCACAGCAGCGTGTTGTTCCTGTTTTTAAGCTGCGAAATGCGCCTGTCGCTTTGCCGGCTCTCGTATTCGCTGATGAGGCTGCGCTTGCTGTTGAAGTCCTTTTGCCTGAAGAAAGAGTCGGTGTATTCCACGAAGAGTTTGTTGTATTTCATCGACAGCTTGTCCTTGCCCTGTTTGCGGTAAAGGTCGGCGAGCCTTTCGCACGACGTGGTGAGCGGTCCCACGAAATGCCCTTTCGCGGAGTATTCGTAGCATTTCATGTACCATTCCTCCGCCTCCTTCATTTTTCCGTCCTTCTCGTACATCGTTCCCACCTGTCCCATCTCCGCCGCAGCGTAAAGCCCTGGCATATTGTGCGTCATGGCGTATTTCATGGCGAGGGTGTGGAAAAACACCGCGCCCTTGTAGTATTTCCTCGCCATCGACAGGTGCGCCTGCATGAGATAAGTGAAAAATCGGTTTTTGTCTTCGTCGCCCAGGTGCAGCGTGCCGATAGCCTTGTAGCAGTCTTCCGCCTCCTTGCGCTTTCCCAGCATGGCGTAGCACATGAGCATGTTGCATTTCACCTTATATAAAAACTCCTCGTTCGGCTGCGCCGCCACTTTCTTCAAGCTCGCGTTGTAGCAGTGCAGTGCCTGTTCGTAGTCGCTGAACACGCAGTATATGTTTCCTATCGTGAGCAGGGCTTTGTTGTACGCCGAGTCGTTTCCCGTGCGGTCGGCCAGTTCCATTGTCTTCCCTAACACGTCGAGCGCGTCGAGATACCTCTCCTCGTGGTAGTAGTCGCTGCCCACAAGCATCAGGCTGTCGGCGGAGAGGTTCTTCCCCCGACCCATGGCGCTTGTCTGCATCACGCACAAAATCAGCAAGGCTATCAGTCCTTTCATTGTCTTTACCGTTGTTTAAGGGCGGTCTCCAAATCCCGCCGTGGAATGTCTGTCCCGTGGGCGTTTGGCGTTCCGTTGCATCGCTTCTTTTTTGATATGCCTCCGCCCTTGGATGTTGCAAAGGTAGCAATAATCCGCGTGTTTTTATTCAAATTCTTGAATTTGTATGTCTAAAATGCAGGAGAACGCCGCTTGGTGTTGCATTTTTGATAGTTTTGCAGTCGAAAGATTTTCAAAATGTTTTAAAAACAAATTGCTTATGAAGAGATTATCACTTATGTTGGCAGTTCCGTTCCTCGCCGCGTTGTCGTGCGGGGCGCAGTCGCTGACGGGGGCTGACTCCCCGAAGGTGAACGCCAAGGAACTGAAGGCGACGCTCAATCCCAATGACGTGTCGTTTCTGGCAGTGCCTGAAAAGGTGGACGGTATTTTCCCCTCCGGTGCGTCACCTGTCCGCGCGCAACGTCCGGCGAGTGTTGTGAAGAGTCTGCCGCGCCTCGACGAGGCCGTTACCGACACGGTAAAGTATTTCGCCATCGCCCAGTCGTACCACAAGAACTACACGTTCAACTACGCCGGCGGCGATGTCTACTGTTATAACGTGGGACTTGCCATCAACGGCACAAAGGCGACGTTCACCAACCTCTTCGACATGTACAACCAGTCCGCCACCTCTTGGGCGCGCAGCTGGGACACGCCGGTGGACGGCGTTTACGATGCCGATGCGAAGACGATTACAATCCCCACCACCACGGACGGCATCGTCTGCGGCAACTACGGCGGTTACTACGACGCCATGCTCCTCACGGGCGAGGTGAGCGAGACGGGAACGATAACGCCGACCGACGAACTCGTGTTTGACGTGACCACCGCCGCCGACGGAAGCATCTCCACGATAACGGCGCGCAGCAGTATGGTGGCGAAATACACCTACGGCGCGATACGCGTCTACAAGTCGTTCTCCGCCAATATCCCCGACGGCAATTCGGCTGCGCTGAAGACCTTTGTGGAGTCGGAAGACTTTGGCGAGACCTTCGTGAACACGCCCACCGAAAGGGAAATCACCTTATATAATACAGGGGGCAAGGACGCTGAGTTCGTCATGGAACTCGAGTCTGACGACAACACCTTCACCTCCACCGCCATGTCGGGCACCGTTCCCGCTTGCGGTTCGTTCAGCATCCCGTTCACCTTCAATTCCGCCAAGGCAGGAAGCTACGAGGGCATAGCCACCGTGACATACGAGTCGGGCGGCGGCGAGAAGACCACGGTAATCGACCTCGCCGCCACGGCGAAAGACTATCCCGACTATTCGGCAGCCGTGAAGAGCGGCGACTTCAAAATCACCACCGGCATAGAATACCCCTTTGAGATGGCCACGCTTGCCGACGGCACGAAGGTGGCACAGTCGGGCACCCACGGTGCGTATGGCAGTTCATGGCTGCAAATCGGCTTCACCGTGCCGGAGGGCAAGCTCGCCACGGTGAGCTGGAAGGGACGCTCAAACAACTCCAGTATGTGGTATCAGAACGCCGGCGGATATTTCGTGGACACGCTCGACGGGTCCACGGTGTCGCTCACTGGAGCTGACGAGGATATGTCGGGCAGCGTTGAGTTCGCCCCCGGCAGCCATTTCATCCGCTACCAGTATGACGGCAACGCATACACTGGTCTTGACGAGAACAACCTCTATGTGTATGGCATAGAATACAAGGAGACAGCCCTCAACGCCGACTCCGCCGTGGTGGTGACACCCGCCGTGTCGCTCGGTAACGGCGTTCTGACAGCCGGCGGCGACGTGCAGCTCTCCGGTGAAATAAAGCTGAAGAACACCGGAAGCAACAGTCTGAAGGTGAAGAGAGTGACGAGCGACAACGCCGAGTTCACCGCCGACGTGAGCGGTCTTGCCGGAACTGCCACAATGGAGGAGGCGGTAATCCCCGTGAAACTCGAAACCAAGACTTCCGGCGAGAAGAAAACCACATTCACCATCGAGACATCAGCCGGCACGTTCACTGCGGCGGTGACAGCCTCTGTAATTGATATGCCCGATTTCGGCAGTCTTGTAACAGAGGGTGCGGAATACATCACGAGCTGGGAGGTGAACCCCGACGCACCGTTCGTTATAAAGGACGGAAAGGCCGTGAACAAGAACGCCGGAGACAATTCCGTGGCGGAATTGTCGTGGTTCAAGATGAACCTCTCCGTGCCTGAGGGCAAGCTCGCCTACGTTTCGTGGGACGGACACAGCTACGGCCGTCCCGAGGACACCGAAAGCTACTCCCACACGTACAGCAGCTACGAGACTATCGAGATAATGCACCCGATGCAGTCAGGCTCCACCGGCTTTTACGGTCCCGATCAGGACTGCGGCTCCGCTGTCATTGCGGCGGACGAATATTTCGCCGATTTCCTCGCCTGTGTGCCGGGAACCCACTACTACAAGTGGGGATGGTATCACAACGGCGACGGCTCCGCTCCGGAGAAAGACTATGCGGAGATTTCAAACATCAAGATTCGCATGATTGACTTCAAGGAGAACAACGTGGAACTGGAGACGCCTGAGGTGAAATTCGACACAATCTATGTGGGTTCCGACCGCTACGCCACAGCCAAGGTGACGCTGCGCAACACCGGTTCGGCAGCCCTCACCGTTGGCACGATAACCGGCGAGGCTCCGTTCTACGGCATTGAGACGACCGACGTGGCGCAGTTCAACAAGACTACCGACGTGACGCTCTGGTTCTACCCCACGGCACCCGGCGAGTTTGACGGCAACGTGACGATTTCCACAAGTGCCGGCGACGTGACGGTGAAATGCCACGGCGTGGCCCTCAACGCAGAGGAAAAGGGTTATGTGTATCTCGGCGACTTTGAGGACAATGCGCAGGGATGGACGACATACGACGCAGACAACGACGGCGAGACATGGAACCTCGGCTCCAACCTCTGGGGCGAGCGCGCGGAATACTGCCACAGCGGCACACAGTGTCTTGCGTCGGTGTCTTATAGCAACTACCTCGGTGCGGTGACACCCGACAACTGGACAATCTCGCCCGTGATAACAATCCCTGCCGACGGCGCTAAGCTGTCGTATTATGTGGCGGCGTTCAGTCCGAAACGCTACGAGGAACATTACAGCATGTACGTGCAGCCCTACGACGGCGAGACATTCTCCGTGGAACAGGTGGAGCAGAACACGCCGCTCATATCAGAGACGCTGAAAGAGGAAAACGGAGCAGTGGACGGATGGACGAAACGTGTGTTCGACCTCAACGACTACGCCGGCAAGCAGGTCGTGATATGCTTCCGCCATCACGACTGCAACGGTCAGTACATCTTGCGCCTCGACGACGTGAACGTGATGACTAACGCAGCATCCGCCATTACCACCGCCACACGCAACGTGCCGGGCAATTCCGCCGAATACTACACTCTCGACGGACGCAGGACAAACACCCTCACTAAGGGCGTGAACATCGTGCGCTCGCAGAGGGAAGACGGCACAGTGGCGGTTCGCAAGGTAGTAAGAAAATAACATGGCATGACAATGACAAGGAAGTTCTTTTTATCTCTCGTGGCACTGCTCGCACTCAGCGAGGCGGGCAGTGCCCAGGTTTCGGGGCTGAACGTGGGTTACTGCCAAGGCGCGGACGGCGCGTTCCCCCCGACAACCGACGAATATTTCTCCGCCGTTTCAACGAAGAAGCAGACATGGACAAGCGGTGCCATTCTCCTAAAGCCCGAACGCGTGAAGAGTATGGCAGGAAACCAAATCCGCGAGATACGCGCGCACCTCGCCTCAAGGCTCAACGTGGATTCCCTGGCGGTGTGGGTGAGCGAGGGTCTCGACGGTCCCGTAATCTCCTCTGACACGATAACCTCTGCCGTGAAGGGGTGGAACACCGTGGCACTGACAAATGTCGTGGACATCACCTCCGGCATGGGAACGCTCTGCGTGGGATATTCCTACCACCAGAAGAGCACCTGCAAGGCGATGAGCTGTCTGGCTGATGTCTCAGTTCCCGGTTATTCCTGCTTCGTGCGGTCCGGCAACGATGGCTGGAAGGATTACAGCGGCAGTTACACGCAGTGCGTGGAGGCGATGGTCTACGGCGACAACCTGCCCAAGTATGACCTCGCCCTCGAGGAACTCGACGTGCAGAAGAACTACGTGGTGGACAACGGCACGCTTGGCATCACGATGCGTGTGCGCAACAACGCCACGGCGACAATCACTGGCTTCGATGCCGTGTGCGCCTTCGACGGCATTGACGAGACGTATACCGTACACTGCGACTCCGTGCTGAAATACGGCGAGGCGAAGACGGTGAACATCACCGTTAAGCCGACTGCCATACAGAGCATGACACCCGCCACGCGCACCGTGACGGTGACGATAGCCAACCTTGCCGAGGGCGACGACGAAATGCCGGAAGACAACACCCTCAGCGGCACTTTCGGCGTGACGGTACACAGTTTCCTGCGCAACGTGCTGCTCGAAGAGTTCACCACGGAGCAATGCACCCAATGTCCGCGCGTGGCGAACTACGTCCATACCGCCATGACAGAGCCTGAGTTTCAGGGGCGGTTGAACACGATGGAAAACCATGCGGGATATTACACCGACCAGTTCACTACCGAATTTCACGATTCGTGGCTGTGGTTCTACGACAACGTGTATGCCCCGGGGGTGGTCTACGACCGCACGGTGCTCGACGGTGGCATAACGCCGGTGACAAGTCCTGCCAACAGGGATGCTCTCTTCTTCATAATCCGTGCGAGGATGAAGCAGACGGCTTTCGTGAGCCTCAAGATAAAGGCCGACGTGGACGAGGAGAACCAGCTGATAAACGTGACAGTGACGGGCGAGCGCGCCAAGGAGGACTTCACCATAAATCCGCCGAGGATTACGGTGGTGCTCACCGAGACGAACCTTGCCGCCATAAGTCAGGCGGGTGCCGGTACGGACTACGTTCATTATAATGTGGGACGGCGTGTGAACAGCACGTGGGGCGACGTGATAGACTGGAACGGCGATGAATATACCTACACCTGTTCCATTCCCTACACGAAGAACTACGATATGTCGAACCTTGGCATACTCGCTTTCGTTCACGACTATGACCCGGAGGACAAGACGAAGTGTGAGGTGGCGAACTCCGCCGCAATCACGAGTGCGGAGTTCACCGGTCTGACAAACGGAGTGGGGGCTGTGAACGCCGTCGGCGAGAAATCGAAAGTCTACGACATCACCGGCCGCCGTCTCACGGGCTTGCGTCATGGCATCAACATCGTTGAGGTGAACGGCAAGCGCAACAAGGTTGTCATTGACTGACGGAACTGTAATTGATTGGCTCTATATAAAACGGTTGCAGGAAGTGCGGTTGGCACTTCCTGCAACTGTTTTATATTGGCTTCTTCCGTCTGTCACCTGTGTATCCTGCGCATCAGACTCAGTTCCCGGAGCATGGCCATCCGTTCTTCGCCGACCTTGCCGGCACGGATTTGCTTCTGGTTGTATTTCCACCAGTTCAGCAGACC
>CAVHWJ010000134.1:0-7137 GCA_963639565.1 uncultured Prevotella sp.
GTCTGCCCGAAATGCCCGTGGAGAACATCAACCTGAAGAACATCGACATCACCGCAAAGAAGCCCGCAGAGTTCAAGTACTGCAAGGGTATCAAGCAGGAGAACGTTAATGTCAAGATACAGTAATGACAGAATAATTTATGATAAATTCGTGGTAAATTCATGGTCAATTTATGTTCAAAGAAATATCCTTATTCGGTGAAACAATAATTGGTGTTTTCTATTTTGGACACGAATATCCATAAATTAACCACGAATTTTTCATAAATTTATTTTGACCTATACGCCTAAATTTATTTTGAATTGTGGTTAAACTAAAAAAACTCCCGACGGGGCTTTTGCCTGTCGGGAGTTTTTTTGTTTAACTTAATACTTGTCTCTTGCTTACTTGATAACCTTAACGGATGTGCCGTCGGTGTACTTCACGATGTTCACGCCGTTCTGCAGACCGTTAACCTGAGCACCTGCCAGTGTGTAAACGCCAGCCACCTTCTTTGCTGCTGTTGTAGCGGTAGAAGTGATGCCTGTCTCTCCGCCCGGAACGAACTTGATCTGGTGCATGCAGAGGTTCTTGTTACCACCGCCGATAAGAGCGTAGTTGTGACCCGGAGCGATTGAAGCCTCCACGTAAGCGGGAGCGTTCTTTACTGTGCCGTTCTCACCGTCGTTGCGGAAATTGTTCTTTGCAATCATCGAACCGAAGTTGTCGTTGTCCTTCTCTGCGTCGGTAGCCAACTGGTAGATACCAATCTCACGGCTGTTGTCGCCGGCGTAAACGCCGAAGCTCACAACGCCAGCCACCTTGGGAGTTACCAAAACGATACCCTGGTTGTTTGCCTTCACGTCGGCGATGTCCTGAATTACTATGTCGTCAGTCCAGTTGTTCTGACCGAGAGTAGAACCGAGGTTTACATAACCTGTATAGCCGGCGTTCTCTTCCTTTATCTGCGAAATCTTTCCGCTGCCAGTATAAACGGGAGTCTTCTCCACTGCTGCCGAGATAACGAGGTCGTCGTTCTCGAACATTACTGTTCCTACGGGAAGGGTTGCACCAACATTCCATGCGTCGGCAATCCACTGCTCGTCGTATGTTGCCTGCATTTCCTCGTTTGTCATTGTAACGGCATAGGTGTTGTCGCCCACTGCCGAGAGGATGTAGGGAACTTTAGTGTCCTGTGCGTTCACTGATGCAACACCCATCAAGAGTGCAACTGCTGAGAGTAAAGTCTTCTTCATAATTTGATAGTTTTAAATTTGTTATAAATATGGTTGTTTCTTTTTTTTCGCAGGGCGATACCGCCCTTTTGTTTATAAAAGACGAAGTGCATGGGCTGTTGTACCCACTACACTTCATCTTTTTGTTTACGTTGTCTTTCCTTGTAAGCGTCGCCGCTTGCCCTGCCTTATTTCTTATAGGCGTTGTAGCCCTCGTTCTGTCCGAACTCGGTGGCGTTGGTGAGCTTGTCGAGGAACGTGGTAGGTATCGGACGGAGCTTGTGGTACTCCTGTGCGCAGTCGTCGAGCGTCATGCTCGGGTTGCGTCCGAGGAACGTCTGCGCGAAAGTGCCGCGCGGACCGTACACGCGCTTCAGGTCGAACCAACGGATGTGCTCGCCGCAAAGCTCGCGGGCGCGCTCCTCCATAATCCAGTCGATTGTCATGTCAGACGCGCTAACCTGTGCCTCGCTGAGGCTGTGGCCTTCCTTCACCACGCGTGCCGTGCGGATTTCGCTGTTGATAATCCTTGCAGCCTCTGCCTGGTTGCCCAGTGCGATGTAACATTCGGCAGCGATGAGCGGCACCTCAGAGTAACGCATCACAGGCACGTCGGCGAATGTAGCCTTGGCACCGGCGTTCTGGTTCATCATCAGGATAGTGCCGTTGGGGTCGCCGTCCCACACCCTGTATTTGGTGAAGCGCGGATAAGAAGACGCGATGGCCGCCGTTGTGGTGGCGTCGTAGTTGCTTGCGTCTGTCTTCGGGTTCCTCACCCTTGCGCCGCCCATGGCGTTTACGTTCTGCGTGTCGTAGAGCTGGTCGATGTCCACGGTGATGTAGCCCTTTGATGTCTCGTCGGCGATGTGCTTCCTTGTGAAATAGCAGAGCGTGTCGCCGGCAGCCACCTTCTGGTCTGTCAGGTCAGCGCGCTTGTAGCTGTTCGCCACCGCTTCCTTGAACGTGTACTTGTATTTGCCGGTGTTCTTGAACACCTCCTGGAAGTCGGCGTCATAGCGAGCGTCCCAGTCCTGCCACAGGTTCATGAAATAGTATGTAGGCATGAGCAGACTGCTCTCCTTGAACTTGTCGTAGTCGGTAGCGGTGAGCGTCCAGCCCAGGTTTGACACGATGCCCGGTGAGAAGTAGGCGTGCAGACGGTTGGGGTTGTCGTCGGCGTTGTAGTTAGGCTTGCCGAGTTCAGAGAACGAAACCACCCACAGGAACTCCGTGTTGGTCTTGTTGTTCTTTGCCTGCCAGATTTCATCATACGTGTTGTAGAGCTGGATGCCGAGGCTCGACTTGTTGTTTATCACGTCGAGCGAAGCGTCGAGGGCCTGCTGGTAGAAAGCCTTCTGCTCTGCGCTGCCCTCAGTCTCATACTGGGCGCGGGTGAGGAGCACACGGGCGAGGAGGGCTTTGGCGGCCTTCTTCGTGGTGCGGCCCACGTCGCCGTTGAGTGGAGTGACGGGGAGTTTCTCTGCCGCAATCCTTGCGTCGGGGATGATAATCTCGTCGTAGATCTTCTTGCGGTCGGTCCTTTCAGCCGTAAACACGGCTTCGGTGGTCTCCTTCGTGCGCAGTTCCACGTCGCCGAAGAACTCCACGAGCCACCAGTAGCAGTAGGAGCGCATGAAGCGCGCCTCGCCCTCGTAGTCGTTTTTCTGCGCCTCGGTGGCGTCGGCGCAGTCGCCGATGCGGTTGATGATGGCGTTGGCGTTGTTCACGTTGTCATACAGGCGGTTCCATGCGTTGGAAATCTGTCCGCGGTCGCCCTGCAAGTCCACGAAGCGCGTGAGCTGCTTACCGTAGTCGTAGTTCGCGCCCTGGTTCTGCCAGATGTCGGAGTTGCCCTCAATCAGCAGCACCGGGTCCTCACGTCCGTAGAGCTTTGCGCGGAAGAAATAATACATCTGGTTCACGAGCTTCTCCATGCCGGCCTGAGTGGTCAGCACGGCGTCGGCTCCCTGGTTGGAGGGATTGTACTCATCAAGGCTGCATGAGGTCAGTCCCGCCGCTGTGGCGCTTCCGAGAAGAGCCACGGCAATATATTTGTTCAGCTTTTTCATTTTTTCCAAGTTATAAGATTAGAAGTTCACATTAAGACCTACTGTCACGCTGCGCTGGTTGCCCTCTGGGTCGTAGTGCTTCTGCCAGTCGTTCTTCACCCAATAGAGCGGGTCGTTGATAGTGGCGTAGATGCGCACGTTGTTGATGCCCATGGTCTTGAGAGCCGTGCGGGGCAGTGTGTAGCCCAGCGAGATTCTCTTCAGCTTGATGAACGAGTTGTCGCAGTAGAGGAGGCTCTGGTAGCCCTTGTAGTCGAAGAGCTTTCTTCCTGCATACAGAGCCGGCAGGGTTCCGCCCTCGTTGGTGTCTTTCACCCAGTAGTCGAAGTTGGTGTACATACCGCCGTTAGAAGGCTCGTAGTTAGCCACGTGGCTCTCGCTCCACTGTCCCCAGCGTGCGTAGAAATAGATTGAGAGGTCCCAGTTCTTGTAGCGGAAATCGTTGTTGAATCCGGCGAACCACTTAGGAGACGTAGAACCGACGTATGCCACGTCGTCCTGCTCGTTGATTACGTGGTCGCCGTTGAGGTCAGCCACCTTGATGTCGCCGGCCTGGAACCTTGTAGTCTTTTTGTCGTCCTTGTAGTAAGCAGTCTCGTCGGTCCAGTTCTTCACCTCTTCGGAGCTGTAGATGCCGAGATACTGGAATGTCTTGTACGACTTGATAGGATGTCCCACCATGTAGGTCTGAGTCTCCTTGCTCGTACCGATGAGCAGCTCCTGCTTGTCGTCATACAGTTCGCTGATTTTCTCCTTGTTGGCAGAGAACGTCAGCGTAGAACCCCATGTGAAGTCCTTTGTCACGATGTTGCGGCTGTTGATGGTGAGTTCCACACCGGTGTTCTTCGTCGCTCCGATGTTGGTGTAAGTGGCGAGAGAACCTGCGGCGCCCGAAGACGTGGGCAGGTTGCGGAGCAGCAGAAGGTCGGTGGTCTTGGTGGTGTACCAGTCGAAGGTCACGTTCAGTCGGCTGTTGAGGAACACGGCGTCGAAACCGAGGTCGAACGTAGTGGACTTCTCCCACTTCGTCTCCTTGTTGCCGATGATGTAGTTGCCGTTTTCGAGCTTGCCGAGAGTGTAGTGGCTTGCCTGTGTGTCGCCGTATGCCATACCCGTGTTGGAGAGGGTGATGCCCGACCAGGTGCCGTAGACACCGATACCGGCGTTACCGGCCACACCGTAAGTGGCGCGGAACTTCAGGTCGTCGAGCCATGACTTGGTGTTCTTCATCCAAGGCTCGTCGGAGACACGCCATGCGAGTGCTGCCGAGGGGAACCAGTCCCACTTGTGTCCGTCGGCGAGCTTTGAAGAACCGTCGCGGCGGAGAGAGGCGGTAACGAGGTAGCGGCCCTTCCAGTCGTAGCTGATACGTCCGGCGTAAGAGAAATTCTGCGCCTGTTCGTAGCTGCTGTCGTGGTTCATTTCGTCGCCGTCGCTAAGTTTCCACCACAGGTTGCTTGAAAGCAGCTGACCGTAAGAAGTGGCGGTCAGGTTGTCCTTTATTGTCTTGTTCCAAGATGTGAGCAAAGTGATGCCTAAGTGATGGTCTTCGGGCAGCATCTTGAAGTTGTAGGTCAAGACGTTGTTCCACTCGATGTATGTGCCCGAAGCCTTAGTCATTGAAGCCACGTTCTTGCCGTTGCCCTTTGCCTCGATGAAAGCCGAAGACTTGGCGTCCTGGTAAGAACCGCTTGAAGAGTTGGTGAGGTGGGTGTTGATCTGCGTGCGGAAATTCAGTCCATCGATAGGGTGGAAGTCAAGATAACCGTTTGCCACCACATTAGTATAATAGTTCTCCGCGCTGTAAAGGTTGTCCTTGCCGCTCGCGTCGAGCAGCGGGTTTGCGTATTCGCCCTCGCCGAGAGGATATGTCACGAGAGACTTGCCGATGGTATAAACGCCAGTCTCCGTGTCGTAAGATCCGTAGGGCGAGCCAAGCTCCAGACCAGTCGTCTTGGCCTGTGAATAAGGCGAGCTTTCGGTGCGCACGTGGGTGAGCTGGAAGTTCACGCCGGCGTTGATCCACTTGTGGAACTTGTGGTCGATGTTGGCGCGCAAGGTGTATCTGTCGGTGCCGCTGCTGTTCTTCCACTTGCTGCCGTCGTTGGCGTAGCCCACAGAGAAACGCGCCGCCGTCTTCTCCGTACCGCCGGAGAGCGTCACCGTGTGCTTGGTGCTCCATGTGGTCTTCTTCTGGAGCAAGTCCTCGTAGTCAGTCCACGCCCCAGCTTGATATGCGGCGTACGACTCGATGTTGTCGAAGAGCTTGTAGTCGTCAGACGCGCTCGACCATGTGCCGGCGTTCTGGGCGGCGATGCGGCGAGAGTTGTAGTAGTCGCTCGGCGAGCGGTAGTCAGCGCGGTCGGCGCGGAAGGCCGCCGTTACGTAGCCGTCGTAGGAAACCGACATCTTGCCGGCCTCGGGCTTCTTCGTTGTGATGATGATAACGCCGTTTGCACCCTGCGAACCGTAGATTGCCGTAGACGAAGCGTCTTTCAATACGTCTACCGACTCGATGTCGTTGGGGTTGAGGTCGCTCATGCTGCCGCCCTGCACGCCGTCGATGATAACGAGCGGAGAGTTGCTACCGTTGATGGAGCGGTTACCGCGGATGCGGAGGTCGCTGCCGTTGATGTCGAGACCCGAGATGCGTCCCTGCATGGCGGAAGCCACGCTGGTGGTAGGAGTCTGGAGGATTACGTCAGACTTCACGGAAGCCACGGAGCCCGTGACGTCGCGCTTCTTCACGGTGCCGAAACCGATAACCACCACGTCGTCGAGTTCGTTGGCCTCGGGCACCATCTTTATTGACAGCGGCGAGCCGGGAGTGGCTGCCACCTTCTGTGTCTTGTATCCGATGTAGGAAATCTCGAGGGTCACCTTGCCCGTGGTGCCGTTCACCACGAAGTTACCGTCGAGGTCGGTAATCGTGCCGTTCTTGCTGTTGCCGAGTGGCATTACCGTAACGCCGATCATCGGCTGTCCTGTCTCGTCCACGATGTTACCCTTGATGGAGCCGCTTTGCTGCACGGCTTGCGTCGAAGGCGCAACACTGCCGTTGCCGGCTGCGCTGCCGGCTGCCGGGCATAACATTGCTGATGACAGAGCAAGCGCGATGGACATTCTTTTCAAGTCGGAACTTGAATTATACATCTTTCTTGTCTTCATAAAAATAGATTTTGTAAATGATAATTTTCAGTTTCTTTATGTGGCGCAAACGCATCGGCACCGTCTCCGGCACTCCCTTCGCGGCGGACTGAACTTTCTTTCCGCATCCGCATCCGCGGCGCAGGGCTTTCGCTGCGTAGGCTTAATACTAACAACTTCCGTTTTGTGGCTGATTTAAGGTGCTTAAGGTCGTGTCAGACGTATAGATAAATAAGGTTGAACATATTATAGATAACCGTCTTGGCGTGCCTGCGGCAGATATTTCAATAACGGGACTTGTGCAAGGACTTTCAACGTAAACGTTTTCAGTCTGGCTTGCGCCAAGCCGTTGTATCGTTGCAAAGTTAATTTATTTTCTCAAAGAATTGTTATAAAACACTGAAATATTTTATTTTTCCTCCGATTTTCATGTGTTTTCACGTCCTTCCGTGTGTTTTTCTTGCTGTCGGCGTTGCCGTTTGGCGGCTGCTAACCGCCGCTCCGCCAGCCGTCCATCGGCCGATGGACGGCTGGGGAAGCGCGTGTTTTCGTCCACATTATGCCCACGTCCCTTTCGTTTAAGCCGTGTTGCCATACAGTGGGGTGTCGTTCTTTTGTCTCCCGTAAATTTGGAGTATTACTGTTAATGGACTACATTTGCAGAAACAAAAGACACGACAATGCAGAGGGATTTCTTACAGGACATC
>CAVHWJ010000135.1:0-1895 GCA_963639565.1 uncultured Prevotella sp.
TTTCAAAAAATATAGTCCAAAAACTTGCGTATAGAAGATAATGTATTAATTTTGCACGTCGCAAAGGAAACAGCCCTTGCACACAGGCATGAGAGTTACGATATTACAGACTGACATCCAGTGGAAAGACGCTGAGGCAAACAGGAGGAACGCCGAACTGATGATTGCGCAATGCCCCGGCTCTGACCTCTACGTTCTGCCGGAGATGTGGACTACGGGATTTGTCACCGAACCCTCTGACATTGCGGAGGACGAGGCGCAGAGCCTCTCTGACGGTACGTTGGCCTGGATGAAACAAACCGCCTCACGACACAATGCCGCTCTCTGCGGAAGCATGGCGGTTGCGGCGGACGGAGGGAAATACGCCAACAGAGCATACTTTGTCTGTCCCGACGGACAGGTTTCGTCTTACGACAAACGCCATCTGTTCACCCCCGGCGGAGAAAACAGGGAGTACCGCCCAGGCGGAAAACGCTGCGTGGCGGAGTTCCGAGGGGTGAGGTTCCTGCTCCAGGTGTGCTACGACCTCCGCTTCCCTGTGTGGAGCCGCAACAGGGGCGATTACGATGCCGCAATATATGTGGCAAACTGGCCGTCGGCGAGGCACGACGCTTGGACGACGCTTCTTCAGGCGAGGGCAATCGAAAACCAGTGCTATGCCATCGGCGTGAACCGCACGGGCAGGGACAAAAGCTGCGTCTACCGCGGAGGGAGCATAACAGTGAACCCCTACGGCAAGGTGGTTGCCCGGTGCGAAGACAACCAGCAAGGATGCGCCACGGCGGAAATAGACCTCGGTCTGCTCGAAAAGTTCAGGGAGGCGTTCCCCGTAATCGGCGACGGCGACAGGTTCAGTATTGACAACTGATTATAAGATTGGCAACGCGCGCAGACCGCACATTATGGGGATGCGCCGACAGGAATATAAGAATCAAAAACAAGAATTGAATTAAACAGATATGAAAGCAGAAAAAAAAGCACTCACGTTGAAGACGCTTAACAAGAGCAACGTTTGGGACCTTCAGGAGAACGACATCTTCCGCCTGCTCGACACGGCAGGAAAGGAAGCCGACTTGGGCGACAACCTGAACCACTACCTTGACATCATACGGAGTGCATTCGACATAGAGGACATCAAAATCGACCGCGAGGAGGTGATAAGGAAATACCAGGCGCGCGGCTTCATGGTGGGGCTGATAAAGATTGACGAAAAGAACTCACGCAAGATGGGACTGAAGAAAAAGACCATAATGCGCGTGACCGACCTCACATACGAGAACATCCGCCATATCTCGGCGGCAAAGCTCGTGGAGGTGCTCGACCGCAATTTCGGAGGCGGATGGGACTCCCTCTCGCAGAGCATACAGGACATCATACAGAGCGGTTTCGACATCAGCACCACCACGCTGCCGAAAGACCGTCTGCACAAGGCCGGCGGACTGTATGAGAAAAAGGTGGCAGACGGCTTCGAGGTGCTTGAGATTCCCAAGGGAGCGTGGACCGAGGCTATCTTCGCCAAGGCGAAAGACCTGGAGGAAAAGCCGGTGGCTGAGTTCGACGAGAAGAAGCTGATAGAAGACCCCGAGGACGAAGACTCCGATCTGCCCGAAGTGGACGACCAGTATTCTTCCGACGATGACGACGACGACTTCGACGACGACAAGCTCACGGAGGAAAGCTACCGCACCACAATCGACGAGGACCCCGAGGAACTCTCGCTTGAGGCTGAGGACGTGGCTGACGATGAAGACTACTAATTCCAACAACGATTGATGAACACGAGATTATCCAGGTTCCTCTGCATACTTGTTGTCCCCTTTCTTGTCGCTTCATGCGCGCGGAACAAGACCGCCGCTGACGACAAGGGAGGGGACACCTTGCTTTTCAGGTATGCC
>CAVHWJ010000135.1:2200-5076 GCA_963639565.1 uncultured Prevotella sp.
CGGACTCACAGCCGACTGCGGCAACTCCATGTCGCCCGGCGTGGAGAAAATCATAGAGGTCCAGCCCGACGCCGTTTTCCTCTCGCCGATGCAGAACACAGGCGGTTACGGCAAGGTGGAGAACATCGGTGTGCCGATCGTTGAACTCGCCGACTACATGGAGCCTACCGCCCTCGGGCGCGCCGAATGGGTGAAGTTCTACGCCATACTCCTGGGCTGTCCCGAACTCGGAAACCGCCTTTTCGCCGAAACAGAGCGCAATTATAATTTGCTGAAGGGCAAAGCGGCGGAGACAAAAAGCCGCCCCATGGTGATAATGGACAAGACGGAGGGCGGCATCTGGTATCTCCCCGGAGGACAGTCCACCATAGGGCAGATGCTCCGCGACGCAGGGATGAAATACGTGTATGCCAATGAAAAATCACCGGGCAGCATACAGAAATCATTTGAGACAATGCTCGATAGCTACGGCAGTTCCGATTTGTGGCTGATGCGATACTTTAAACCGGGCGACAAGCCTCTCACCCTGCACGAACTGGCTGCCGAAAACAACGGCTACACACGTTTCAAGGCGTTCCGCAACCGTTCTGTCTACGGCTGCAACACCGCTTCCACGGCTTTCTTCGAGGAAACGCCGTTCCGCCCCGACCTGCTGCTGCGCGACTTCATCATCATCGCCCATCCCGAAATAAAGGGCATCGGGAAACTGAGGTATTTCACCAAACTCGAACCGTGATGAAAAACGTCCGCGCCGTATTCCCCATAATAGCCACCGTGGCTACCCTGCTGCTCTTCGTGCTGAACATCACGGAGGGCGCGGTGCATATCCCGTGGAAAGGCATAGCGGCGATACTGTGCGGCGACGAGGTGAAGCCCTCGTGGCGGTATATCGTCGTGGAGTCGCGTCTGCCCCAGGCCGTTACGGCTTCGCTCTGCGGGGCATCTCTCGCCGTCAGCGGACTGATGCTCCAGACGGCTTTCGCCAACCCCTTGGCAGGGCCTTCCGTGTTCGGCATCAACAGCGGGGCGAGCCTCGGCGTGGCGATAGTTGTGCTTGCCCTCAACGGCAGCATAGCCGCCGGACTGCTCACCCTCAGCGGCTTCATCGCCGTTGTGGCAGGGGCTTTCGTGGGTGCAATGGCTGTTATAGCGGTGTTAATAGGCTGTTCGCGGTTGGTAAAGAGCAATGCCGCACTGCTTATAGTGGGTATTATGACCGGCTATCTCGCCTCCGCAGCCATTTCCGCCCTCAATTTCTTCGCCACCGACCAGGGCATCACGGCTTACGTAATGTGGGGAATGGGCAATTTCAGCAGTGTCTCGCTAAGTCACCTCCCCGTGTTCGCCACATCACTCCTTATCTGCATATTCCTCTCCATGCTGCTAATAAAACCGCTAAACGCCCTTCTACTTGGCGAGAGCTATGCAGAGAACCTCGGGTTCAGCACACGGCGGACAAGGCTTCTATTGCTGCTGCTCACAGGTTTGCAGACGGCGATAACGACCGCCTATTGCGGGCCCGTGGCGTTCATCGGCCTCGCCGTGCCGCACATCACGAGGATGTTCCTTTCCACCGACGACCACGCTTGGCTCATGCCCTGCACTGTCCTCATGGGGGCGGTGACAGCCCTGCTCTGCAACCTCGTCTGCTCGCTTCCGCCCGGGGGCAGTGTGATGCCGCTTAATGCCGTAACGCCGCTCGTGGGCGCCCCGGTAATCATCTATGTGGTTGTAAAACAGAGAAAAATGGCATAAATGGGTGACACATATATTTAATGTGAAAAAAAATGCGTAACTTTGCACCTCATTGCGAACATACAGAATAACTTAGTGCTTAACAATGCGTGGATTTACCATGACACGCCTTTAACGGAAATATATGACTAACAACATGGGCAGTCCGTTCTCGATGATCGCCGACTACGACGGAGACCTGAAAACACTTTTCAGCGAAAGCGTGAACGGCGAACTGCCGATACTTCCCACACGCAACCTGATGATGTTCCCGGGTGTCGTGTCGCCTATCTTCATAGGCAGAAGCTCAAGCCGGAAACTTATCGATGCGGTCACTAAAAAGAAGGGGAACAACATCTTGGCGGTGTTCTGCCAGAAGGAGACTTCCACGGAGTCCCCGGCGATGAACGACCTCTACGAGTATGGTGTCTACGCCCGGGTGGTGAGGATGCTCGAACTGCCGGGACAGGGCGAAAACGTCACGTGCATCATTCAGGGCATGGGGCGGTGCCGCCTTGAGTCACTGAAGAAGAAACGCCCCTATCTCACGGGCGTCGTTTCGGAGGCTCCCGAGAAATACGATTATGACAAGGACCCCGAATTTTCCGCCATTATGGGGAACATAAGGGAAACTGCCATTGATTATCTGCGCAAAAACGACGAACTGCCCGACGAGGCGGTGTTCGCCCTGCAGAACATCAGGAACGACGTGCTCATGATGAATTTCCTGTGTCAGAACATTCCGTTCGACATCGAGGAGAGGAAACTGCTCATCGAACTGGATTCGATGAAGGACCGCGGTATGGAACTGATGAAAATCCTGAACCGCGAGGAGCAGCTCCTCGAACTGCAGCTCAACATCAAGACCAAGACACGCGAAGACCTCGACGAGCAGCAGAAGGAGTATTTCCTGCAACAGCAGATAAAGAACATCAAGGAGCAGTTAGGCAACGGCGAGGGTTCGCCCGAAAGGAAAGACCTCGTGAAGAAGGCCGCCGAAAAGAAATGGGGCAAGGAGACAGAAGCGGCTTTCCAAAGGGAACTTGAGAGGATGGACATGTACAACGCCCAGACTCCCGAATATGCGGTGCAGCTCACTTATCTGCAGACGCTCGTTTCGCTGCCGTGGAACGAATACACCG
>CAVHWJ010000135.1:5477-7066 GCA_963639565.1 uncultured Prevotella sp.
CTCGAAGTGCTCGACCCGGAGCAGAACAGCAGTTTCCACGACAACTACCTCGACCTTGACTACGACCTCTCGAAGGTGCTCTTCATAGCCACGGCGAACGACCTCAACTCGATACCGCGGCCGTTGCTCGACAGAATGGAGGTAATAGAAATCAGCGGTTACATCACTGAGGAGAAGCAGGAGATTGCCAAGCGTCATCTTATCCCAAAAGAAAAGAAGAACACCGGTCTTGACAGCGAGACGAAACTCACGTTCAGCAAGTCCGCAGTGGAGAAGATTATAGAGCAGTACACGAGGGAAAGCGGAGTGAGGCAGTTGGAGAAGCAGATTAACAAGGCTTTCCGCAAACTCGCGTTCCTAAAGGCTAAGGACGGCTGTCTGCCTTATACTCGCATCACCCCAAAGGAAATAGAGTTCCTGCTCGGCAAAGCACCGTTCTACCGCGACATATATCAGGGCAACGATTATGCCGGTGTGGTTACAGGACTGGCGTGGACGAGCGTTGGGGGCGAGATTCTCTTTATCGAGACAAGTTTGAGTAAGGGCAAGGGCAACAAACTGACGCTCACGGGCAACCTGGGCGACGTGATGAAGGAGTCGGCGGTTCTCGCCCTCGAATTTGTCAAGGCCCATTCCGACGTGCTCGGCATAGATTACAGGATTTTCGACAACTGGAACATACATATCCATGTGCCGGAGGGGGCAACGCCCAAGGACGGACCGTCGGCAGGAATAACGATTGCCACCTCTATCGCCTCCGCACTGACGCAGAGGAAGGTGAGGAAGAACACCGCCATGACCGGCGAGATAACGCTGCGCGGAAAGGTGCTCCCGGTGGGCGGCATAAAGGAGAAGATCCTCGCCGCCAAACGTGCCGGGATTACCGACATCGTGATGTGCAGGGACAACAAAAAGGACATTGAGGAAATCCCCGATATGTATCTCAAGGGCGTGACGTTCCATTATGTGGAGAACGTGCTCGACGTGTGGGACTTCGCCCTCACCGGCGAACTGGTGGACAGTCCCGTGCATTTCGACATCGAGGAGAATGAGGAGAAAAATGACAGCCACTAAAAGAAAGAATTTGATATGACCTTTGAACTGGAACATACAGACAGTGCCAGCGACGCACGTACAGGCACGATAACCACTGCGCACGGAAAGCTAAAGACACCTATTTTCATGCCTGTGGGAACGTGCGGCACGGTGAAGGGCGTGCATTTCTCGGAACTGCGCGAACAGGTAAAGGCGCAGATTATCCTTGGCAACACTTACCATTTGTATCTGCGGCCGGGACTTGACATCATCAAGGCTGCCGGCGGACTGCACAAGTTCAACACTTGGGACCGCCCTATCCTCACCGACAGTGGCGGCTTTCAAGTTTTCTCCCTCACAGGCATACGTAAGCTCAGGGAGGAGGGATGCGAGTTCCGCTCCCACATCGACGGCTCAAAGCATTTCTTCACGCCGGAGAACGTGATGGACACGGAGCGCATAATCGGGGCCGACATAATGATGGCTTTCGACGAATGTCCCCCGGGACAGAGCGATTACCAATACGCCAAGAAGAGCCTCGGCATGACACAGCG
>CAVHWJ010000136.1:0-4826 GCA_963639565.1 uncultured Prevotella sp.
TGTCGCCGTCTTCAAGCAGCCGGTATTCCCTCACGGCCTTGCGGAAACGGCGGAAGAGCCTTGCCGAGAGTTTCTGTTCTTCTGTCTGTATGGGCATTGTTTTACCTTTATGATATTAAAGTTCACCCTCCTTCAGTTTTCTCGCCACCTCATGGCAAGCGTCCTCAATAAGGTCAAGGGCGAGGTCGAAGTCGGCGGTGCCGCCATAATATGGGTCAGGCACGGTGGTATATTGCTGATGCGAGGTGAGGCAGTCGGCGAGACAGCGCAGTTTGCTCCTGTCCTCGTCGTTGCGCGCCAGCCGCGAGAGGTCAGCCATGTTCTCCTTGTCCATTCCGAAGATGATGTCGAAGCGGTCGAAGTCGCGCCTCTCCACCTGCCGCGCCCTGCTGTCGAGGTTGTAGCCGCGCTTGAGGGCGCGTTCCCTCATGCGGCTGTCGGGCAACTGTCCCGTGTGCCACGCGCCGATGCCGGCGGAATCCACCTCCACTGCGCACCTCAACAGCGGGTCGTTTTTCACGATGTGCCTCATCACGCCCTCAGCCGCCGGTGACCGGCAGATATTGCCCAGACACACGAAGAGTATGTATTTCTTGTTCTCGTTTTTCTTGTCGAAAATGTTATGCGTCATCTTTTTCTCCTTTTTCCTACAAAGGTAATGGAAATCCGACGCAAAACGGCAATGCTTGACAAGTTTTAATTTAAGTCGCGATGTTTTTGGCGTTTTTGCTCAAGTCCCCTGTTCTCGCACACACGGTTATTGACATAAATCAACAAAAGTAAAGAAAAGCGCAAAAAAGGACTGTCCAGGATTGACAGTTTTCAAAATCTTCATAACTTTGCATCGTGTTTTTCATAGTATTAGATTTAAGGTTAACAAAGATTGGGACTCAGCGGAGCCCCTTTTTTATTTTATAACCTTTTCAAGCTAACCACACGTAACATTTTCCAATGCAACCACACGACGGTAGCGTGTAGTTACTGTTCCTTCACTTTCTTCATCAGCTGCAAATCCACCCGGTCGGCGATCATTTCGGGGGTGATGTTTTCCATGCAGGGGTAGTTGCCGCGGATGCAGGGCTTCTGGCCGTAGACGCTGCACGGACGGCAGGGCAAGTCCACCTGAACGGCGTTGCACGGGTCCTGGTTCCAGCCCATGAAACCGGCAAAGGGATGAGTTGCACCCCACACGCTCACGACGGGAGTGCCGGTGAGCGAGGCGAGGTGCATATTGGAACTGTCCATCGACACCATAACGTCGAGCCAGCTCATCAGCGTCAGTTCGTCGGCGATGCCGCCGAGGCGCGCCGAGGCGTTCTCCAGCCGGGGGTTGCGCGAGCACCATTCCTGCATCGTAGCCGTCTCCTCCTTGCCTCCGCCGAAGAGGAAGAAGCGTGCGCCGGGATGCCTTTCGGCGAGCAGCGACATCACGCACTCCATCTTTTCCGCCGGGTAAATCTTGCCCCTGTGGGCGGCGAAGGGGGCTATGCCTATCCACTGCGTGCCGGGGGCTTTGGTGCGGAATTCTTCGGGCAGCGAACTCAAATCGCCCCTGCCCTCAGGGAATATCGATGTGAACTCAATGTCCACGGGGTAGCCAAGGCGTGCGAACACGTCGGCGTAGTTCTGGAACGAGGTGGGTATCTGCTCCAGCCGCTTGCCGTTCTGCGCCGTCAGGCGGCGGCGCGCGTCGCGGTGCTTGTCGATATGCTCCACGCGGAAGCGGTCGAAATTGAAGCGCATCCTCAGGTAGCGCGAGCGCAGCACGCTGTGCAGGTCGGCAATGGCGGTGAAATTCTTTGCCATGAGGCGGCGGTAGAGGCTGTTCAGCCCCGTCACGCCGCGGTATTCGCTCTTCAGGTCAGCCTCCATGAACCCCACGTTGTGGGGCATGTGGGCGAAGAACGGCCGCGCGAAAGCCTGGCTGAGCACCGTTATCCGCAACTGGGGGTAACGCCTGGCCAGGGAATAGACCACGGGCACCGTCATCGCCACGTCGCCCATCGCCGAGAATCTGATTACGAGGATGTGTTCGGTCTTCATTTCTTCTTCGCTGCGTAGAGTACGGGGTTTGTCGCCGGGTCGTTGTACATCTTCATCTGCTTGTACACCTTCATGTATTTCCTTCCTGCCTCGATGTCGTCGAGCAGCTGGTCGATGGCGGTGCCCAGGTCCTGCTGCTGCTCCATGAGCACGGCGAGCTTTGCGCGGCACTTTGCGCGGTGGGTCTCGTCGGCGTCGGCGCGGTCGGCCTGTTCCTTCATGTGGTAGATTTTGAGGGCGAGGATAGACAGGCGGTCGATGGCCCACGCCGGGCTTTCGGTGTTAATCGTCGCCCCGGGCTGCACCTGCACGTCGTTGTATTTCGTGCGGAAATAGCTGTCGATCTGCTCCACGAGGTCGGTGCGGTCCTGGTTGCTGCGGTCTATGCGGCGTTTCAGGGCGAGCGCGTCGAGGGGGTCGATGTGCGGGTCGCGTATGATGTCCTCCAGATGCCACTGCACGGTGTCTATCCAGCATTTCAGATAGAGGCGGTTCTCTATGGAGTCGCGGCCGTAGGGGTTGTTTATCGGCGTATCAACGTTGTCCTTTGCGTGGTAGTCGTTTATCGCAAGGTTGAACACGCCGTTGCAGACTTGTGTGAATGTCATAACATTTCGTGTTTTTTCAATTTCGTGGCAAATCTAATAAAATATTTTCAGATAGGCAACTAAACGTGTAAAAATCCCGAAGCTGCCGTTCACAGAAACTTTTTCACCCTCCGGCGCACCGTTTTCGGGGCATTAGCCTTAACTTTGCCCCCACGAAACGTTTTTTTGCAAGGTAAAAGGACATGAAGATTGTTATAGACGACAAGATACCGTATATACGTGAGACAATAGCGCAGATTACTCCCGACGCCGTTTATCTCAACGGCGCGAGCATATCGCCGCGCGACGTGTGCGACGCCGACGCGCTGATCGTGAGGACACGCACAAGGTGCGACGAACGGCTGCTCGGCGGAAGCCGCGTGCAGTTCATCGCCACCGCCACAATCGGCTTCGACCACCTCGACACCGACTATCTGCGGCGCGCCGGGATAGAATGGACAAACTGCCCCGGGTGCAACTCGGGCAGCGTGGCGCAATACCTGCGTTCCACGCTGATTCTCCTGGGGCGCGACCGCGGCATCACGCCGGGGCGGCACACCGTGGGCGTGGTGGGCTTCGGCCACGTGGGGCGCAAGGTGGTGGCGGAGGCGCGCGACATGGGTTTCCGCGTGTTGGTGTGCGACCCGCCCTTGGCAGCCTCGGGCTGCGCCGACGAACCCCTTGTGGGCATGGAGCGCATCGAGAGGGAGTGCGACGTGATAACCTTCCACGTGCCGCTCACCGCCACGGGTCCCTGCCCTACGCTGCACCTCGCCGGCGAGGGCTTCTTCTCGCGGCTGCGCCGCCGCCCGGTGATAGTGAACACGAGCCGCGGCGCGGTGGTGGACAACGCCGCCCTGCTGCGCGCCATTGACAGCGGACTGGTGGGCGACGCCGTTATCGACACGTGGGAGAACGAGCCGGGCATTTCGCTGCCATTATTAAATAAGGTATATATAGCCACGCCCCACATCGCCGGCTACAGCGCCGACGGCAAGACGAACGCCGACAACATGGCAATCGCCGCGCTGTGCCGCCACTTCGGCATAGAGAACCGCTGGCACATCGCGCCGCCGACGCTGCCCGAAGGCTTCCCCACGGGCTTGCAGGGCGACGCGCTGCGGCTGAAGCTCTACAACCCTCTCCGCGACAGCGAGATGCTGAAGTCGAACCCCTCGAAATTCGAGAACCTGCGCGGCAACTACCCCCTAAGGAGGGAGAAGACCGACAGGCGCAAGGCGATTTTCGGACTGAAAGGCAAGTGGAAAGCCAGCGCGGCGCAGAAGAAAACAAGGTAAAAAGGACTAAAGGTTGCACAATGTGGGTAGAGGTGTGCAGATTAGAGTGCTTTTTTACAATAAATCCTTGCGTACGTAAAGAAAAATTCGTTCCTTTGCATCCGATTTTTTTAGGACGAAAACGAATTAAAACATTTTAAAAACTACAATTATGTCAGAAATTGAATCAAAAGTAAAAGCTATCATCGTTGATAAACTTGGTGTAGAAGAGTCTGAGGTTAAGCCCGAAGCAAGCTTCACAAACGACCTCGGCGCTGACTCACTTGACACGGTTGAGCTGATCATGGAATTCGAGAAGGAGTTCAACATCACTATCCCCGACGACAAGTCAGAGTCAATCGCCACCGTTGGCGACGCCATCAAGTATATCGAGGATAACGCAAAATAATTTATCCGGAGTGATATAAAACTCGGGGTGAAAGTGGTGAGATGAGACCTATGCGACGGATCTCACCTCACCCCTTTCACCTCTTTTCGTTTTTACTTACCCTATATTCATACACACACAAATTATGGAATTGAAAAGAGTAGTAGTGACGGGACTCGGCGCCATTACCCCCGTGGGCAACACCCCCGAGGAGACATGGAACAACCTCCTCGCAGGAAAGAGCGGCGCGGCTCCCATTACATTGTTCGACGCTGAGAAATTCAAGACACAGTTCGCCTGTGAGGTAAAGGGTTTCAACGCCACCGACTATATCGACCGCAAGGAAGCGCGCAAAATGGACCGCTACACGCAGCTCGCCATCGGAGCCGCCGCACAGGCGGTGGAAGACAGCGGCATGAACCTGGAGACCGTGGACAAGAACCGCATCGGCGTTGTCTTCGGCGTGGGCATCGGCGGTATCAAGACTTTCGAGGAAGAGGTGGTCTACTACGGCCAGCACATCGAGAACGG
>CAVHWJ010000136.1:5313-7020 GCA_963639565.1 uncultured Prevotella sp.
GACGCCGGCATGAAGCCGGAGGACATCGACTATATCAACGTTCACGGCACTTCAACGCCCGTGGGCGACATCTCTGAGGTTAAGGCAATCCAGAAGCTCTTCGGCGAGCACGCATACAAGCTGAACATCAGTTCAACGAAGTCGATGACGGGCCATCTGCTCGGCGCGGCCGGAGCTGTGGAGGCTATGGCTTCAGTGCTGGCGGTGAAGAACGACATCGTGCCGCCGACCATCAACCACGAGGAGGACGACAAGGACGAGAACATCGACTACAACCTGAATTTCACGTTCAACAAGGCTGAAAAACGCACCGTGCGCGCCGCCCTGAGCAACACGTTCGGCTTCGGCGGACACAACGCCTGCGTTATCTTCAAGAAGTATGATGACAAGTAATATCATTGACCGCATAAGGCTCCCTTTCCGCAAGGAAAAGGAGCTTTATGCGGCTCTTTACGGCATCTTCGGCTTCTATCCACACCGCATACACTACTACAAGCTCGCCCTGATGCACAAGAGCGTGACGAAGCGCAACGAGAAGGGGCGGCCGCTCAACAACGAGCGTCTGGAATTCTTGGGCGACGCCATCCTCGACGCCATAGTGGGCGACATCGTTTACCGCCATTTCGAGGGCAAGCGCGAGGGCTTCCTCACCAGCACGCGCAGCAAGATCGTTCAGCGCGAGACGCTGAACAGGCTCGCCACGGAAATGGGCATCACACAGCTCATCAAATCGGGCAAACACACTCCCTCCCACAACAGCTATATGGGTGGGAATGCGTTTGAGGCTCTCGTGGGCGCGATGTATCTCGACCGCGGCTACGAGGCTTGCATGCGCTTCATGGAGAAGCGCATACTGGCGCAGATTATCAACATCGACAAGGTGGCTTACAAGGAAATCAACTTCAAGAGCAAGCTGATTGAGTGGTGCCAGAAGAACAAGGTGAAGCTGGACTTCAAGCTGCTGATGCAGGGCAAGGAAGGCAAGAACAGCCCCGTGTTCAAATACCAGGTGCTCGTGGAGGGCCTGGAGGGCGGCGTTGGCGAGGGCTATTCCAAGAAGGAGAGCCAGCAGATTGCCAGCAAGCTGACGCTGCAGCAGCTGAAGCGCAAGCCGCAGTTCATCGATGCGGTGTTCGCCGCCAAGGGCAACCGCACGAAGATGGAGGAAGAGCCGGTGCTCACCGTGCCTGACACGGAGGTGAAGCAGGATTTCATCATTCCGCAGCAGAAGCAGGAGGAGAACAAGGCTGCCGAAAGGAACGCCCCCAAGCGCGGCAAAGCCGAAAGGGCCGCCAACGGCAAGGACGAAAAGCAGAAGCCTTCCGCCGTGGAGGCGGAAATCGACGCTCTCGACCTTTCAGACATCAAGGCCACGCCGAAAGAGGAGACCGCTGAGGACATTATCGCGGCCTCGATGGCGCAAGCATACGGGAATGAATAATTTGGACGGCTCGGACTGCTCAGACTGCTCAGACAACTCTGAGAGGTCTGAGAACTCCGAGTAGTCCGAGTAGTCCAAAATTAAAAAGATAACCAAAAAAAATCCCCGGTCGCGTGGCGGCCGGGGATTTTTATATCCTATAATCAGCCGTCAGCCGATTATTTCACCATTACCTTCATCGTCTTGCCGTTTGACAGCTTCACGATGTTCAGACCCTTCTGGGGGGCTGAGAGACGTACGCCGTCGAGAGAGTAGCGTGCTGCCTC
>CAVHWJ010000137.1:0-5302 GCA_963639565.1 uncultured Prevotella sp.
GCGGAGGAACGCCCGATGGCATCCGCCGCCATTGTCTTGCCATACGACAGGTTGTTGTTCACCACCAACCCCATGCCCAATGACAGGCGGTATCTGCCCAGCGTGAGGTTCTTCAGTCTGCCGAGCTTGCGTATCTGAAGATAATAGGAATAGAAATCGTAGCCCCACTTGTTGCAGTGGGCGAAGAAGGGTTCGCCGGCATCCTGCGCCCCCACGAAGCCGAAGCGGAGGTAGTCGCCATAGCTGTGGTCGAATTTCACGCTGTGCTTGTATTTGTAACCCAAATAACCGTTCTCGTCGCCCTTGCGGTCATAGAAAGGGATGTTTCCGCTCACCAAAAGCGTGTTGTCGCCGTATTTCGTTAGGGTTTTGAGCGAGGGGAAACCTTTTTGCTTGGTGGGCTTTACCGTAATAAAATATTCGAGCAGCGTCCTCTTCGCCGCACTGAGAGACGGCACCGCCATGAGTTCCTGTTCGGAAAGCATTTCGCCGCTGCGGTAAACGTATTCCAGAATGTCGGCAATCTCGTTCTCGTCGAGGAAAGGTATTCTCTCCATGTCCTCCTTTGTGGCGGCGTTGATGTCCACGGGGTTGTCCTCCAGGTCGCAGAGCGCGTCGAAGAGGGTTTCCCAGTCGAATGTCTCCTCGTCGTCGGCAATGACTTGGTTGAGGAGGGATTGCCATTGGCGAGGGGCAGGGACGGATTTTTGGGCGGAGGCAAAGACTGTTATGAGAAAGAAAATTATCAGTAGAAGATGTTTTTGCATGACAGAAGATTATGATTAGCGCAAAGGTAGGGATTTTGTTGGAAAGAAAAAAGGCGCCGCACGGAAAAAACTCCGTACGACGCCCTCCATATTATCAACAATTTAAATACATCAAACCATTTCCTCGATGTTCTTGTCGCCGCGGTGCGACTTGTCGCGCTTGCTGAGAGTCATGTAAGCCACGGGGGCTGCCACGAAGATAGAGGACAGGGTACCGAACACCACACCGATGATCATCGCGAACGAGAAGCTGCGGATGCTGTCGCCGCCGAGGATGAAGATACAGAGCAGCACGAGCAACGTGGTGGTAGAGGTGTTTATGGTACGAGCCAGCGTCTCGTTGAGCGAGTCGTTGAATATCGTGAAGAAGTCACGCTTCTTGTAGAGCGTCAGGTTCTCGCGGATACGGTCGAACACCACCACCTTGTCGTTGATAGAGTAACCGATAACCGTAAGGATAGCTCCGATGAACGTCTGGTCGATTTCGAGCGAGAACGGCACCACGTTCCACAACAGGGAGTAGAAGCCGAGCACGATAATCGTGTCTATCGCCAGGGCCACGGTAGAACCGAACGAGAAGGCGATGTTGCGGAAACGCAGGAGGATATACAGGAAGATAGCCACAAGAGCGAAAATCACGCTGATGATAGCTCCGTATGTAATGTCCTTTGCCACCGACGGACCCACCTTTGCGCTGCTGATGATAGAGCCTCCGGCGCGGATGTCGGGGTTCTTGAACGTCTCCACGCTCTTCTGCGTCACCATTCCGGCCTTGCTGAGAGCCTTGAAGAGGATGTTCTCCACCTCGTCGTCCACAGTCGCGCTGTTAGACTCAATCTTGTAGTTGGTGGAGATACGTATCGTCTTGTGGTCAGTACCCAGAGCCAGCGAGCTGACGGAACTGTTGGGGAACGAAGCCTGCAGGGCGCGTGTCACGTCCTCCGGCTCAACGGCCTTCTCCAGTTTCACGGTGTAGTTGCGGCCTCCGGTGAAGTCGATGCTCTTGCTCAGTCCGCGCACGATGAAGCTCACCAGGAACACGGCGATGAGGATGCCGGTCACGGTAAACGTCTTCTTGTACATGTGCATGAAGCCCACGTTGGCGTGCTGCAAGAAATTGCGCGAGATACGCGTGGTGAAAGTCTGGTTCAGCCACTTGTCCTTTGCCAGACGGTTCTCGTAGATGAGACGCGTGAGGTAAACGGCTGTGAAGAACGAGCAGCAGATACCGATGATGAGCGTGGTGGCGAAACCGCGCACGGGACCCGTACCGAACACGAACAGGATGACACCCGTAATGATAGAGGTGAGGTTGGAGTCGAAGATTGCCGAGAAGGCGTTGCCGTAGCCCTCCTTCACTGCCTCTTTCAGTCCCTTGCCCTTGGCAAGCTCCTCCTTGGTGCGCTCATAGATAAGCACGTTGGCGTCCACCGCCATACCGAGGGTGAGCACGATACCGGCGATACCCGGCATGGTGAGAGCCGCCTGGAACGAGGTCAAGATACCCAACGTGAAGAAGAGATTGACGAGCAGGGCGAAGTTGGCCATCATGCCCGGTATGAAGTCATACATTATTACCATATAGAGCATCAGCAGCACGAAAGCCACGGCGAAGGAGATAAGTCCCTGCTGGATTGACTGCGCTCCGAGGGTAGGACCAACCACGTCTTCCTGCACGATGCGCGCCGGAGCCGGCATACGTCCTGACTTGAGGGTGTTTGCCAAGTCCTTGGTGTCCTCGATAGTGAAGTTACCCGTAATCTGCGAGTTACCGCCAGAGATTTCGCCGTTCACGCGCGGCGCGCTGTAAACCACGCCGTCGAGCACGATGGCGATTGCCTTGCCCACATTCGACTTGGTGAGTTCAGCCCAACGGCGTGCGCCGTCGGAGTTCATCGACATGCTCACGCTGGGGCGGCCCGACATCTGGTCGAACTCGTCCTTTGCGTCGGTAATCACGTCGCCCTCAAGGGGAGCGTGACCATTGCTCTGCGTCACCTTCAGGGCGTAAAGCTCATACACGTTCTTCACCGAAAGACCCTCTGCGGGCTTCGCGCCCCAGAGCAGCTTCACGTCGGAAGGCAGCACCTGTGCGGCTGCGGCAGAGTAGATTATCTTGTTCACCGCCGCGGTGTCGCGCACGTTGGCGTAACCCACCACGCTGAGAGAACCCTGCGGGGCGAGCTGCAGCACTGCGAGCAGCGGGTTTGTCTTCTTTGCCTCTGCGAGCTTGTCGGTTGCCGACGCGCTTGCCTTCTCAGCCGCGCTCTTGCCGGCGTTCACCGTCAGCTTCGCTGGAGCGGCCTTTGCGGCAGCCTCAGCCTTTGCGGCAGCGTCGTTCTCTGCCACGGCCTCGTCCTTCTTCTCGGCAGCCGCGGTGTCAGCCTTGGCGGTCTCGCCGCCGTTTGCCACAATCTGGTCAAGCTGGCGCAGGTAAGGAGTTATCTCCTCGCTGTTGTAAGTCTCCCAGAACTCGAGGTTCGCGCTTCCCTGAAGGAGCTTGCGCACACGCTCAGGCTCGCGCACACCGGGCATTTCCACCATGATGCGGCCTTCCTGGCCTTCGAGCTTCTGGATGTTGGGCTGCACCACGCCGAACTTGTCGATACGGTTGCGCACCACGTTGTATGAGTTGTCGATAGCCGACTGCACCTGTGAGCGCAGTGCCTTCTCCACGTCCTTGTCGGAGCTTTGCGTGCTCACCTGTCCCTTGAGCTGCTGCGTCGCGAAGATTTCGGCGAGGCGGTGTCCGGGCGCGTTCTGGTGGTAATACTTGATGAAGAGGGAGATAAAGTCGCTCTGGCTTGTCTCCTCCTCAGCCTTGGCCTGTTCCATCGATTTCACGAAGGCGGCGTCGGTCTTGTGGTCGGCCAGCGTCTCCACTACGTCGGGAACGGAAATCTCCAGGATAACGTTCATACCGCCCTTGAGGTCGAGTCCGAGACCGATCTGGGTCTCAAGACAACGCTGGTAGGAATAAACGCCGAGGTACTTCACGGAGTCCTTGTAGTCCTGCTGCGCAATCGGGTCCTTTATCTTCGCCGCCTGACTGTCGTAGTAGCCTGTGGCGACCGAGAAAGACAAATAGAAGATGCTTGCAAGGGTCATCAGAACTCCCAGTACAATTACAATTCCTTTGTTTTGCATTTTTGTTTTTATTGTTTTGATTATAGTTTCCTTAACCGGTCTTCCTGGTATCAGACGCGGCACGCCGCTTGGTGTCAGCGTGTCACCGTTTTGCCCATAAAGCATACACTTTGGGCTACATAGCGTGCAAAGATAATTATTTTTTTTAACTTACTCTGACTGCGAGGTGCTTTTTTTGCCGTTCCTGTGCGTTTTCTTTACATATCCGCATATCGGGTAATGGTCGGAAACGGCTATGTCCCTGTCTACTTTGAAATTAAAGGGCTGCCAGTGAGCGGAGCACATCACGTTGTCTATCCTCACATAGAGCATGTTATAGTGGTAGGATATGCCGGGGCCGTTGGCGGTAGCCACATAGCAGTCGGTGAGCGTCTTTGCCATGCGGCTGTGACAGTAGGATATGGGGTTGTCGTTGAAGTCGCCGAAGAGCAGCACCGGCTCGTCCTTGCGGCTCTTGATATACCTTATCACGCCCTCCACCTGCGGCACGCGCTTCTTTGCCGATTCGCCCAATCGCACTATCATGCGCTTCGACTCCCTGCCAATGGTGTCGCCGCCCATCTTGCCCTTCATCATGTCGCGGAAGTCGCGGCGGTCGTCGAGGGAGAGTCCGCTGCCCTCAAAGTGGCAGTTGATTACGGTGGTGCGATCTTCGCCGATGAGAATCTCGAAAGCCCCGCACACGCACCCGGGAAGGTCGGCGTTGATGCGTGTTTTCGATAGTATGGGGAACTTGCTCACCACGAGCAGCTGGTCGCCGTTCCTGTCGTTCCTAATGGTGTCGATATAGGGGTATTCCTTGCTGAAGGCCTGGCGCACGTCGTCGTTGAACGCCGCCTCCTGCATGCACACGATTGACGCTCCGCTATTGTTGATGTAGTCGGCTATCGGCTTCAGCCCCTGTTCGGGGGCGTTGAAAGCGAACACGTTATACGACATCACCTTTATTGCGTCGTCGGGCGTGGCGTGGGGCACATTTAGGGGCGAATAAATCCTCACGGGGATATAGCACACGATGAAGCCGAGCACGGGGATGATTACGAGCCGTTTCCTGAACACGAGAAACAGCACGAGGAACGCCGCGTTGGTGAGCAGCAGCACGGGGAACGCCAGACCCACGCACGACGTTATGGGATGCTCCTGCGGGTTGAGCCTGTAACTGAAGCCCACCGCCAGCATCATCACGATTGCCGCCACGTTGGCGCCGGCCATCATCTGCACCACGATTTTCTTTATCCTGTCCATCATGTAGTGTGGTCTTTGTGCCGCGACCGTCAGTCCTTCCCCTTGTCGAAGAGCTTGCGCTTCTCCTCCTCCGTCAAGCTGTCATATCCGCTGCGGCGTATCTTGTCGAGGATGCGGTCCACCTCGTCCTGCTCGCGCTTCTT
>CAVHWJ010000137.1:5612-7003 GCA_963639565.1 uncultured Prevotella sp.
GGAACGGGCAAAGGGAAAATGAATATCCTTTCTTCGGGAAACAACATTCCGAAGGCGAGGAGTATGCCGTAGATAGCCCCCGACGCGCCCACCGTGGTCCACTGCCCGAGCACCGCCTCGCTGTTGCGCGCCACCTCCATCACGTCGCCCATGCCGAAGCCGGGTATCTGGCCAGCCGCGAGGGAGTAGAAGGAGATGAACTGCGCCGCCATCTGTATCAGTCCTGCGCCCACGCCGCACACGAGGTAGTAGGTGAGGAAACGCCTGGGTCCCCACGTGCTTTCCACTATCCTGCCGAACATCCACAGGGCGAACATATTGAAGAATATGTGGGTGAAGCCGGCGTGCATGAACATATATGTGAAGAGCTGGTATATGTGGAAATCCGACGACAGGAAGAAGTGCAGCCCCAACAGGCCGTTGAGGTCCACGCCGAGCCGTGAGAATACGTAATACGCCGCGAACATCAACACGTTGATGATAAGCAGGTTCTTGGTAACAGCAGGTATGTCGCGCATTGTCTTTGTCTTTTGTTTGTTGATAAATCGGTGGGCAAAAGTACGAAAAATATCCGTGAAAAGCTATAAAACAGGGTTTTAAGGAGCTTTTTTAGGCATTTTCATAACTTTTTCCCGTTTTTTATTTGAGTTGTAAAAGGTTTACACTATATTTGCGTGACGTTTCAGCGCCGCAACGTCGCCGCCGCGTTTCGGCTTCGGGCTTTTGCGGCGGTCTACCGGTGAAAGACATTATTAATATATAAAAGACAATTATTATGAACAAGACAGAACTTATCGACAAGATCGCAGCCGGGTCAGGCTTGAGCAAGGCTGACTCCAAGAAGGCTCTCGACGCCACAGTGGACGCTATAAAGGAGGCTCTCGTGGCCGGCGACAAGATCGCCCTGATCGGTTTCGGCACATTCAGCGTGAGCGAGCGTCCGGGCCGCGAGGGCATCAACCCCAGGACAAAGGAGAAGATTCAGATTGCAGCCAAGAAGGTTGCCAAGTTCAAGGCCGGCGCTGACCTTGAGGACGCCCTCAACTAAGCCGCAGGTCTTGCCATAGCCCCTGCGGCGCAAGATAAACAAGGCAGGATTCCGGATAATTTCTCCCGGAGTCCTGCCTTGACTCTTTTTTGCCATATAAGACCTCTTTTATATCACAACCCTTTCTTTTCAGCGGCTTTGCCAGCTGCAAACCGCCACTTTAAATAAAAGAGACGTGTTTTTATCGTGCGCTATGTCACTCGTGTACGTAGAGGTTCCAGCCGAGATAGCTGTCGATGGCTTCCTCTATGATGCCGGCAACGTCGGCGCGGACCATGGCGACATGATGCTCAAAGCCGTTCTTGCAGATGTATTTCATCAGCTTCTGCAGTTCGGGAACTTC
>CAVHWJ010000138.1:0-3411 GCA_963639565.1 uncultured Prevotella sp.
CACGCGCGCCCTCGACATAAAGGATGATTTGGAGATAAACGACTATATGTCGCAGACTTATATGGCAATGGGGGATTTGCAGAACGCCTACCGCCAGTTGGAGAAACTCGCTGAGGCGCGCCCCGACAACATCAACATCTTCCTGCGCATGGCTCATGTGGCATACATGATGGAGGATTATGTGGTGATGGGAGCGAACTGCGAGAAGGCTCTGCTTATCGACAAGGATTCTGTTGAGGCTCTCTATCTCTATGCCCAGTCGTGCGACGGAACCGGCGACACCTCAAACGCCGTGGCTATGTTGACAAAGGCAATATCGCTGAAGGAGGACTACGCCGACGCTTATCTTAAGCGAGGGGAGATACTGCTTAAAGACGGAAGCCTCGACCCTGCCGACGATGATGCCGCATGGCTTCTCGAACATTTCCCGCGGAATGAGGACATCCTCATGCTAAAGGCGAAAATAGAAATCGCGCGCAAGTCTTACGCCGATGCCATAAAATACCTCGACGGCGTAATCGAAGCAAATCCGTTCCGCCATGAGGCGTATTCCCTCCGCGGCGAAATGCGGCGCAATATCGGCGACGAAGAGGGGGCGAAAGCCGACCTCGACTATGCCAACGAACTTCAGGCTAACGAACAGGAAAGCGCAGCCTCTACTCATTGACGGCTCCGCAATGCGGACACACGCCTTTCCCCTTCATCCTCGCCCCGCATTTTCCGCAAGTGTAGGGGCGGGCGTTGTTTTTGTAATATTTTCGCAGGGCGTAGTAGGCGAACGCCACAAGCAGGGGGTAGCCTATATAATATAAGGTGGTAAGGCTGAATACGATGTAGCATATAGCGCAGATGCCGCACAGTCCGCAGAGATACAGGATTGCGTCGCCGAACGGCAGCATACGCCTTATCTCGTCCACGGCGGCGAGGGATATTATCAATATCGACCACACCGAGGCGAGGAAGATTGCGAGTAGCGGCGTAACTGAGAACGGGTTAAGCGTGGGGTGGAAATAGAAATTGTGCCACGTGTCGGGTGCGAACAGCTGCATACTGGCATAGAACGTTGCTGCGGCGGACACGGTGAGCGTCAGCAGGGTGGGGTAGAACGAGTTTATGTCGTTGAACAGCACTATCTTGGCTTTTCTTCGGAACAGGTTGCGCAGCAGATACGCCACGGAGATAACGCTGATTATGATGAGCGTTATCAGCAAGTGGGTGTCGGAGAAGACAGATATGAACTGCGAAATGGGGTCGTCGGGTACTACCGCCGGCAGGAGGGTCTTCTCCCTTATCCAACCGAAGGTGTACTGGTCGCGCGCCAACTGCACCCACACGGAGTCCACCGGGTCGGAGGGCAGTATGCGTATGTCCGCCACCGCTACACGGTCGCCCTTTTCGAGCAGCAGTATGTCGGTGGGCAGTCCGCTCAACAGTTCTTCGGGCTGTTCCTTGAGCAGGATGAATGTGTCCGCCTTTATTATGAAATTGAAGTTCTGCGAGTAATGGTGGGTGTGGGCGAAGACAAGCGAGTCGTGCTGCTTCTCGCTGTATTGCACCGTGTCGGGCAGCGGCTTGGCGGAGAACGTCCTTTTGTGGTAGCAACCGGCAAAAAGCGCGTTCAAGGTCAGTATCACCGCAAGTATCGTCAGTGTGTGTCTTCTCCTCCCCATGGTTTCACCCTTTATCTTTTCCTGAATTTCAGCATCGTCCAGTTGTCGGAAGATCTCATTGAAACATAGTCCAGTCCCAGTTCCTCTGCCTTGTTCCTCAGCATCGGTGCGTCCTCCGCATAAAACCCGCTTATCACGAGATACGCTCCGCCGTTCATCCGTCTCGTCATTGCCGGCATATCGGCAAGCAGAATGTTGCGGTTGATGTTGGCAAGCACGATGTCGAATTTCCCGTCCGTGTTGTCGAGCACTTTCGCGTCGCCCAATATTACCTCAATGTTCTGCGTGTTGTTTATCGCCGCGTTGTGGCGTGTGTTGTCTGCGCTCCATTCGTCGATGTCATACGCCAAGACGCTTGCCGCACCGCATTTTGAAGCCACGATAGACAGTATGCCCGTGCCGCATCCGCAGTCGAGCACCCTTTTGCCTTTCACGTCCATGTCGAGCAGTTCGCCCACAATCATCCGCGTGGTGTTGTGCGTGCCGGTGCCAAACGCCTGTTTGGCGTCGATTTCAATGGTTATCGGGTATTGCGCGCTGTCGGCAGGGGTGTGGTAGATGTCGTGTATCATGCACTTGCCGCCCACGGTGATAGGGTCGAAACCGCATTTCTCCCATTCTTCGTTCCAGTTCTTGTCCTCCGCCTCGCTCGTGGAATACTCCACGGCAGTTCCCTCCAACGGAAATTCGGCGAACGAGGCGTTGAGCGTGTCGCCGTCAAACAGTTCCTGCTGCACGTATCCGTCGATGCCGTTTTCCGTGTCCTCAAACGACTCGTAGCCGGCATATCCGGCGAGCGCGGCGCATAGTTCCCTGGCGGTTGCCATTGTCTCTTCGGCAGGGCGAGTGCCGTCTGCGCCCCTGACAATGAATTTTGTCTTAAAATATTTCATCTTGGCTTTTATTTCCTTGCAAATTTATAAAAAATAGGGGAAAACCTATCACGATATAGGGTTTTTCCGTATTTTTGCATTTAAAAGCTAAGTAATTTTGCAGCGTTGAATTACGGAGGCACGCTCCATAACGCAGCATGAACATAAAAAGGAGATAAAGACATGAACAGGTTATTTCTTTTATCATTGGCAATAGGCATGATGCCGTTGTGCGCCAGCGCGCAGGACGATATGTATTTCACGCCGAAGAAGGGCAGCACCGCCACGGCGACCACGGCAAGCGGCAACGACTGGCGGCCGGCATACCATAGCGGCAGCAACCGCGACGTGGACGAATACAACCGCCGCGGTTTCAGCAGCAGTTACAGTGTCATTGGCGACACCCTCGCCGCTGACGCGATAGATTTCGACGGAAAGATTCCGGATTCATTGTATAACGCCAAATCCAAGAGAAAGGGCGTAAAGGGGAAATACGGCAGGTACGACAGATACGACGACGATGACGACTACGCCTATTACCGTAGGCTGAGGCGTTTCGACGACGGTTTCTTCTGGGCTTACGACCCTTGGTTTTATGATGATTATTGGTATGGGTCATACTACGGATATTACAGTCCGTATTATTATGGCTACGGCTACTACGGCCCGTACTACTCCTACGCATGGGGTCGCCCGTGGCGTTACGGTTACTACGGATATTACGGCGGTTGGTACGACCCTTGGTATTATGACTACGGATGGGGTCGCCCCTATTGGGGGACGACGGTGGCTTACCGTCCGGCAAATCCCGGCGGCGTGAGCGGAACGTCAAACCACGGTTGGGTGGGAAGACCCGGCAGCGTGGGCGG
>CAVHWJ010000138.1:3688-6995 GCA_963639565.1 uncultured Prevotella sp.
GGCGGTTACGGCGGCGGCAACCATGGCGGCGGCTTCAGCGGCGGCGGTGGCGGCGGACGTTCCGGTGGCGGCGGTCATTTCGGCGGACGCAGATGAGAATGTCATTTGTTAAACGAAAATTGAAAGAACAATGAAAAAGATAGTATTATTTTCGGCTTTGGCCTTGATTGCATCGGCATCGGCCAGTGCCCAGGAAACGTATGAGAACGCAAAGCTGCTCGGCGAAGACCTCAACGGAACAGCGCGCTATGTGGGTATGGGCGGCGCGCTCGACGCTCTCGGGGCTGACATCTCCACCATTTCGACCAACCCTGCGGGTATCGGACTTTTCCGCCATTCCTCAGTGAACGTGTCGTTCGGCGTGGTGTCGCAGCAGGACGCGAGGAATTTCGCCGACGGCGACAAGACGAACATGAGTTTCGACCAGATCGGACTTGTCTATTCAAGGCGCGTGGGCGAGAGGTCGTTCCTGAATTTCGCCTTCAACTACCACAAGAGTAAGAACTTTGATTATATCCTCTCGGCTGCCGGGTCGCTCGACGGCAATTCATCGCAGAACAAGTCGTCTTATATCAAGAGCCTGGACGGATGCTTCGACCTTTACAGCCGCGGCAGTTCCGATGTGTACTACGGCAACTCCAATGCGTACAGCCAAACGGATTACCTTTATGCCAACGCACTGCTTCCAGTAACCGGTATGCTTCTTAACGGTTATATGGGGGCTTCGGGCTTCGCTTTCGACCGCGCCCATACCGGCTATATCGGAACCTATGATTTCAACATCAGCGGAAACATCAACGACCGCGTGTATTTGGGTCTTACCTTCGGCATCCATGATGTACATTACAACGGTTACAGCGAGTACCGCGAGGCTCTGGTGGACAACTTGGACTCTTCGATTGGAACGGTGGGCATGACGGACAGCCGCAAGATTACCGGAACAGGCTTCGATGTCAAGGCCGGTGTCATCATCCGCCCCATAGAGGACAATCCGTTCCGCTTCGGTATATGCATCTCCACGCCCACGTGGTACGACCTCACCACGTCGAACTATTCCACTATAAACACACGCGGACTTGGCGAGGAATTTCGTGTGAGGGATTCCTTTGATTCCAGCGAGTCGTACAATTTCAAACTCTACACTCCGTGGAAGTTCGGCTTCAACCTCGGCACCACAGTGAGCAATTTCCTCGCCGTCGGCGCGGGCATTGAATATGCCGATTACAGCGCGACCGACTCGAGGGTGAACGACAGCGGCAGCTACGACTGGTATTATGATGAATACTACTCGTCGAGCACTTCCGACCGCGAGATGAAACGCCACACGGAGAACACGCTGAAAGGTGTTTGCACGTTCAAGTTGGGTCTTGAAATGAAACCCGACGACAACCTCGCCGTACGCGTGGGCTACAACTATGTGTCGCCGATGTATAAGGAGGACGGTTACAAGGACAGTTCCCTTGACTCCCCTGGTTCTTACTACGCTTCCACTACGGACTACACCAACTGGGAGGCTACTAACCGCGTCACCTGCGGTCTCGGCTACTCGGTGGACAAGTTCTCGATTGACCTGGCGTATCAGTATAATGTGCAGAAAGGACATTTCCACGCTTTCTCCGAATATTACAGCGGCAAGGAGGGAATGTCAAACCTCTGCAACTCAGTGGACGTGAAAAACAAGCGTCATCAGGTGCTCCTCACGTTGGGGTATCATTTCTAATGACGTTGGAAAATCTCTTGTAAAGAACAGAAAAAGGCTGATGTTAGAACAGTATAATATTATTCTCGGAAGTGGAAGTCCGCGCCGCAAGGAACTCCTTGCCGGCCTGGGCCTCCACTTTCAGGTTTTGGTGCGCAAGGGCGTTAGCGAGGATTATCCCGACAGCCTTGCCGCCTGTGACGTGGCGCAGTATATTGCGGAAGAAAAGATGTCGGCATACACCGATCTGCTCGTAGGCGACACTCTCGTGATTACCGCCGACACCGTGGTGATATGCGACAATAAAATCCTCGGCAAACCGAAGGATGCCGCCGACGCGAGGGCGATGCTCCGTATGCTTGGAGGAAAGACGCATCAGGTTACGACGGGCGTGTGCATCGCCACGGCGGAGAAGCGGACGAGCTTCCATGTCACGACGGACGTGACTTTCAAGAACCTGACCGACGGCGAAATCAATTTCTATATCGACAACTACAAACCCTTCGACAAGGCCGGCGCATACGGTATTCAGGAATGGATAGGGTATATCGGCGTGACGGCTCTCAACGGCAGTTACTTCAACGTCATGGGATTGCCGGTGCAGAGGATTTATGAGGTGTTGAGTAAACTGTAAAGGATAGTAAAGGATAACGCGAAAGAAATGAATTACGGCGAACTTGAAGGAAAGAAGATTGCGGTGCTCCTCTCGGGGGGCGTGGACAGTTCCGTGGTTGTGCATGAACTCGTGGACAAGGGTTTTCACCCCGACTGCTTCTATATAAAGATAGGTCCGGAGGAAAAGGAGGAATGGGACTGCTCCTCTGAGGAAGACCTCGAAATGGCTACCGCCGTGGCACACAAGTACGGGTGCAAGCTGGAGGTGGTGGACTGCCACAGGGAATACTGGGACGAGGTGACGCGTTACACCATGGAGAAGGTGAAAGCCGGCTATACGCCGAACCCCGACGTGATGTGCAACCGCCTCATCAAGTTCGGGGCTTTCCATGAGAAAATGGGGCATAACTACGACCTCATTGCCACGGGGCATTACGCACAGACGGAGACAGACGCTGACGGCAACAAATGGCTCGTTACAAGTCCCGATCCCGTGAAGGACCAGACCGACTTTCTCGCGCAGATTTATTCATGGCAGCTGCAAAAGGCGATCTTTCCGATTGGTCATTTCCAGAAAGGCGAGGTGAGGGAGATTGCCGAAAGGGAGCACCTCGTGAACGCCAAGCGCAAGGACAGTCAGGGCATCTGTTTCCTCGGACAGATAAACTACAATGACTATATCCGCCGCTACCTCGGCGACAACCCGGGCGACGTGGTGGAACTGGAGACAGGAAAGAGGATAGGCGGTCATCGCGGACTGTGGTATCACACGATAGGGCAGAGGAAGGGTCTCGGCTTCGGCGGCGGCCCTTGGTTCGTGGTTAAGAAAGACGTGGAGAAAAACGTGCTCTACGTCAGCCACGGCTACGACCCGCAGACGGCTTACAAAAAGGATTTCCCTGTCATCGACTTCCATTTCCTCACCAAAGAGGTGGAAATGCAAAAGGTGACGTTCAAAATCCGCCACACCCCCGAATATCATCCAGCCACGAT
>CAVHWJ010000139.1:0-6995 GCA_963639565.1 uncultured Prevotella sp.
ACGAACGTCATTTTGCATCAAAATGTTCCATTGAAGCAATCTCTACCATATACTCATACTGCGCCAATATCCTTTCGTAATCGGCCTCGTAGCGGCAGCGGGCGTCAGGGCCGACATTGTCATCAGCCTTTATCCGTTCCATCTCAAGAAGAACGCTGCGGCCTTCAAGCATGACGGGGACGAGGATTTCCTTAAACTGCCCGATGAACGGGGCATAGTAGTAGCCTATTTCTTCGATGATGAAAGAAAAGGTGTTCCATGCGTCGTTGATGGTGATATGGTTTTGCGTCAGTTCCGACAACACGTATTTGCGCAGGTAGGCGATGTTCTCGGCCTGTGCTGCTGCTTCGCCTGCGGTTTTCACGGGGTGGAAATAGCGGTCGATAAGTGCTTCGCGCTCGTGCAGGTTTCGCTGGTAGAACGGCGTGGCTTCTGCCGTCTGTGCACCTTCTTGCCTCACTTCCTCGAAGTGTTCGGCGTGCACTCCGCTGACGGATACGCTGATGCCGCCCACGTCCATAACCAAACGGCGGTCGCGGTCGATGCGGATTACATAGCCTTCCAGTCCTGCCAGCTCACCCGTGGTGATGCGCAGCAGTATGCGGTTGCGGGCGTAATAACGGAAGGGATGGAGCAGAAAACGTATGCGCTCGGGCGATGCCTTAGTGATGCGCATGAAGGGACGCATCTGCGAGTGGGGAATCTGTGCTACCTTGCCGGTGCTACAGTTCTTGCAAAGGTATGTATTAGGGAAATTGCCGTCGAGATAACGTTGTATTTCTTTCGGTGAGCCCTGAAAGAAGACAAGTCCGCTGACGGTTGGTATCTCCTTGTGCTGCACAGTCTGCTTGCCCGGCTTACGGAAATACCGCACCGTCTTATGCACGAAATACGTAATGCCGTCTTCGGTCAGCCGCCCCTCCATGGCGTTCACCTTGCTGTTGTGCAGAAAAATGTACGACCATGTCGCTTCGTCGGTTCTGAGACATTTCTTTATCTCAGGGCAAGACGTGTTTTCTTGCTCTGTAACGTGGCTGCCCTTTGGAAAAACGTGTTTTTCGTCGGCTGTAGAAAAAGAACCCGTACCGTCCGGTTTCATAAATCCCCGTTCTACTTTATGTCGTTAGCTGCAACTATGCATGATGATTGGTGAAGCCTATTTAGTTTGCCCGTGTTATGCATAATCTTTAACGTATTTAAGTATGGGAAAGCGACTTCCCATTTTGTGCATAATTCTATTACTGTAACCTGTCCCTGTGTTTAGGGTATACAAGTGACTGCAAATTTACGAAAATTAGTTGGATTGTAAACCTTATTCCCTCACTTTTTGCATATTTTCCGGAAAAACATATTTCAGGCGGCGCCTGCTCACAGCATAACGGCAAAGGATGCGCCGCACGCCAGAGTGTTCATCCACTCGCGACTCTGCCTGTTATGCGATGGTTGCAGATTATAGTCCACGAAAAACCTAATGCCGTAGTAGCGGTTCACGCGGAACGAGCACGAGATGCCGCTTCCGAAGCAGACGCCCGCCCGGCGGTCGACGGTAATCCCGGAGAGCCTCAACCTTGGATAATATACCATTCCGCAAAGGAGCTTGCTGCCTATCTGCCATCTGGCCGACAAGGGGCACGAGAGGTAACACCCGCCGCACAGCGAGAGGTCATCGAAGGTGTTGTCTTCGGCGTTGTCGCCGTTCGTTACGAGCAAAGTGTTAGATACAGTGAAGCGCCCTCCCACCCCGACGTACTGACTGAAGAAATATGCGCCCTCCAGTCCTGCCGACGAGCCGGAGGATGTGCTGAAGGAGTTGCTGTCGTCGATGTCGTACTTGCTCAACGGCACGTTCATCCCGACGTAAAGACTGAGGAACGAGGGCAAGCCCGTTCTGTCCGTCACGGGGGCATAGGTGGCTTCGTTCAGCCCCTTGCCCTTGAATATCATGTCGCCAATCCAGTAGCCCAGTTCGGTGGAGAGGATTCCTATGCCCGCCCCTGTCAGCACATCACTCAGCCAATGCTTGTTGTTGGCCATGCGCATGAGGCCCGTGGCAGTGGCGGTGGTGTAAGCCCCGATGCCTATCCACGGACTTATGTGCCCGTATTCTTTCGTAAGCATCGTGGCGGTCATGAATGCGGTGGCGGTGTGGCCCGAGGGGAACGAATGGCGGTCAGAGCCGTCGGGACGCGTAACGTTGGTGGTGGTTTTCAATGTGTTCACCACGCCTCCCATTATCATGCCGGCAAACGCATCGGAAACGAGCATCCTGCCCCACGAGCTGCGCCCCTTTACGCCAGCCGCCTTCATTCCAAGCATAAGGGCAGCCGGAGCATACTGCATATAGTCGTCGGCATGGTTGCTGAACGTGGGCAGACAGTCGTTGCGCAATGTGCGGAAATGGTCGTCTTCGCTCTTGACGATCAGTCCCGCCGCGACCAGCGGCACACCCGTGAGAGCCATGCGCTCCCAGCGTAGCGAACGTGGTTTAGGGTTCACCGCAAATGCAGTGTCGGCATTTTTTGCAACCACAACCGTATCCGCGCTGCCACACGCCTTCACGCTGTCGGCTGCATGGGCATTGGCAAAAGCCGTACCGGGTGTGCACAGAAAGAGCGGCAGGGCAAGAGAGAGACGCAGAAGGCGATGGGTTTTCACGAGATTGCTTACCATAAAAGCTTTACTTTTCCTGTTGTAGTCTTGAAACATTTATCCGCCGCAAAAATACATCCCGACTTTGAGGAAAGTTTGTGGAAATCAGGCAGCCTATTTCATTGCAAAAAATCATCGCGGAAATTCTCCCGTTACATTTATTTTCCTTAACTTTGAACTTGATTGTGACTCTTTCATGAAAGAGTAAACCAATACGGCTAAATTCTGAACATCCAAGAACACGAGATTATGCCTGAAAACAAGAACGCAATGACACGCTATAAGATACTTGACGAACTGTTAAGCAGCCGGTATCACAAATATTCGCTTGATGACTTGACCGAAGAAGTGAACAGGCGGTATCCGGAGGGAAAGGGGATTGGGAGAAGGACAATAGAAAAGGACATCTTTTATTTGGAAAATGAAGGTCCTTTCCAAGCCAATATTGAGCGGTATTCCGCCCCGGGGTATGACTGCGAAAAGCAAAAGTCATACAGCAAACGGTGTCTCAGATACGCTAATCCTTCTTTCTCCATATTCAAAAAGGATTTAAGTGATGATGAAGAGTATCTGCTGAAAGAGGCGTTGTCCCTGCTCGGACAGTTTGACGGTCTGCCTAATTTGGAAGCATTGGAGGGTTTGCGCCTCGGTTTGGGAGTAAGACGGAATGAACGGAAAATCATATCGTTTGTGAAAAATCCGCTGGAAAATTCCAACCTGTTCGGTGAATTGTTCACGTCTATATCCCAACGGCAAGTCGTAGAACTGCATTTCCATAAATTCGCCGCTCCGCAAAAAGAGTTGGTAGTGTGTGTTCACCCATATCTGTTGAAAGAACACAACAGACGGTGGTTCCTCTTTGGGGCTGCCGAAACAGACGGCAAGTTGCTCTGCTTCGGTCTTGAAAGGATTGACAAGGTTGTTCCGTTGCCTTCCCATAAATATATAGATTATGAAGGCGACATCAACGAAGAGTTTGAAGACGTTATAGGCGTTACGGTAAACAGAGACAGTCCGCTTTACAAAATCATATTTTGGGTGAGCGACGTTTCCAAGGATTATGTCGCGACGAAGCCTCTGCATGAATCGCAAATAAACATGAACAGGCAATGCGAGGATGAATTGAGGGAAAAATACCCGATGCTCCATGGCGGAAAGTTCTTTCGTATAGACTGCAAGGAGAATTATGAGTTAATTCGGGAACTGACAAGTTTCGGTAAGGAGCTTATTGTCCTTTCTCCGGACATTATAAGGGAAAAAATCAGAAAAAGAATATCTGAAATGATGGAAAATTACAATTTCTCAGAAGTACGAACGTAGGGTTCGTGAGCGGTTTGTACCTTTGCAGCGCAAAACAAAAAAAACGGAATAAAATGGAAAAGAGAGAAACATTGTCAGTCACCCGGTATACCAAGATTCTTGTCCCTGCGTCTTCATACAAATTGAGCGAGGACAAAAGACTGCTTGTGCCATTCACGAATGGCGAAAAAATCGGATTTGTGAACAAGGAGGGGGAGATAGTCGTAAAGCCGCAATACGCTATGTATTATGGTGACTGCTACGACGAAAGCGACTACATAAGAGTGGCGGTTGACGACCTTCGTGGATTTGCCCGCAAAGATGGAAGCGTTTCCTCTTACAAGCGGCCGGTGTATGGACTTATAAATTCTGACGGGAAAACTGTTTTCGAACCTTCGCTTTACAGTTTGGTTCCTGCCATAGGAAACAAGGATTTGTATACAGTCCAGACTAAGGATTATAAATACGGCGTTTTGAGAATTGACGGCACGGAGGTTGTACCCTTTGGAAAATATAGTTGGATTGACGGATTCGACAACGGACTTGCAAGGGTAAAAATCAAGGGCGTGGCAAATGAGCGACAAGACAAAAGAGACAAGTGGGGTCTGATTGATGAAGACGGCAATGAGATTCTTCCGGTAGAGTATGATGAGATATGGTCGTTTTACGGCAAGAACCGCACAACAACCAAGACCGTAAAGGACAACGTGGCGAGTTATATAAACCTCATGGAAATGTCTGACAGTAATAACGCCCAAGAAAAGGATTGCGGTTCGACAGATTATGACGATTATCCCTACGGAAGCTGCCATGGCGGATATGCCGGTTCTTACGCCCAAGATGTGGAAGGGTATAGTGATGATGCCATAGACGACGCTTTCGACGGCGATCCGGACGCTTATTGGAATATTGACTAAGGAAATGTGAACTTTACAGGAATTGCGAACGAAAAATTCGTAGTGTCATTGTAACTTTGCAAAAGAAACGGAAAAGAGGTCTTTGACAATCGGGAACGGCAGATGTAAATTTGAATTCGTCTTGCGGGCGAAAGCCATGCCTTTTTGAAGGCAGATTCGCATGATGTCCCTTCCCTTTCAGGGCTTTGGGATGACAATGGTATCACGTTAGCGTACATAGCGTACTTTGTTCGTTTTGCTATTGTGTTATATTGTTAGTTTTAGTTTTATTATTTTTTTACTTAAGTAAGAAACGATAGTCTGCCGTTTCCGATACCAACCTCAAAATCTATAAATATGGACAGGGACAGTATAGCAAAAGCTGCACGGCAAATGGAGACAAAAGAAGATCTCCTTAGTCTTCTCAACCAAATGAAACAGGATGAGATGGCGGAATGTGGTATGTCTGACAAGTTCTATCCTTTCACGATGAAACATCTGAATTATTACAGCAACCCCAACAATTCGTTTCATCGGTACAAACAATTCAAAATCAAAAAGAAATCCGGAGGCTTCAGACTTATAACAGCACCCAAAAACCAGAGTTTCATGCTGCTGCTAAGGTATGTCAATGAGATATTCAAGGCTGTTTATACTCCTTCTGACTATGCAATGGGGTTTACTGAAGGGCGTTCAGTCGTGACCAATGCTAATATACATAAGGGACATAACTATGTCTTTAACATAGACTTGAAGGATTTCTTCCCCAGCATCCATCAGACAAGGGTGAGGAACAGACTGATGTTGAAGCCCATGCTTTTTACGCAGCCGGTTGCAAATCTCCTTGCCGGACTGTGCTCCATGAAAACCGAAAAAGATGACGGAAACGTCAGGTGCGTTTTGCCACAAGGTGCTCCCACCTCACCTATCGTGACAAATATGATATGCGACAATCTTGACCGGAGGTTGGCAGGATTGGCAAAGAGTTTTGGTGTCGTGTATTCCAGATACGCTGACGACATTACATTCAGTTCAATGCACAATGTTTATCAAGTTCCCGGGGAATTCCGAAAGGAATTGAAACGGATTATCGAAGGCCAAGGCTTTACCATGAATGACGCAAAGACAAGACTGCAAAAGTTAGGTTCACGGCAGGAAGTGACTGGCATTATAGTCAGCGACAAGCTCAATGTGCCTCAAAAATATGTCCGTGACATCCGCAACATCCTGTATATATGGCGTAAATACGGTTATAGCACGGCCTTCAACAAGTTTTTCCCGAAATACAAGGAAGCCAAAGGACACTTAAAGAAAGGTAATCCCGACATGGTGAATGTGCTGGACGGAAAACTCATGTATCTGAAAATGGTAAAAGGGGAGGAGGACAGTGTATATATGCGGCTAAAGGCGCAATTTGACAGTTTGTGCAACACGCTTAATGATGGCGCCAAAACGACAATGCACGGAATTACCTACGTTGAAACTACGCCCGTATTGGAGTTTGAGCGGAAGAATGACACGTCAATAGTCATCGTAACAACTAAACCTAAGTTAAACTCCAATGAAGTAAAAGAAAAATGCGACGATGTGAAAAAGAACTGTCCTGAAAACTTCGTGTCTCACCGCTATGCCTCTTTTTTAATTTAGGAGGGAGGATGCAAAAAGCGTCAGTGAACAAGTCGCTGAAAAAAGAAGACGAAGACAAGAAAGAACAGCTTTCCATATCGAATTGCAGGGATGCAAAAGGAAAATCCTTTTGGCTCATTCATCGTTCAGATAAGGTGACTGTTCCGCCGGCTCAACCTGTGGACATAGACGAATTGAATGATGAGTTGGACAACTTATTAAGTTAATGCTTATGGACGACAAACAGAAAGCAACGATAGACAAAATAGTACTGCTGAGTAAGCAAAACCCGGAGTTTGGCGCAGAACTGCGGAAGAGGTTGAAAATGACTTCTTCCGATAATGGCACGGGCAATAATGACGGGCGTATAGAAAGGATTGAAAAGTACTCAGGTCTTGATTATTATGTTGATACGATGTCTTCGAATTTTGATTACTCTTTTGTTAACCCCACAGAAATACGAGATAAACTCATTTCTGATAACCGCGAAATGATGCGGTTCAGATATGGGACAAGGTATCATAA